>CAILYI010000052.1 GCA_903838415.1 uncultured Anaerolineae bacterium
CAAAATAATCAGAACGCCTATGGTATGATCTATCATGGTAATGGGTTCTCCTGTGAAATTTGTTTGCGTCACAAACAAGATTATCACGTTTTGAGCCCATTACCACCCTCTTTATCAGCACCAGTTAGCGGAAACTAAAGTTGAATTTCAGTCCGGAAATGGATTATGGTTATTTTGGATTAAAATATCCACTCTCGATATCTGTTGTCCGCGCGTTTCTGCTAATAGGAGTAATCCCGATGCTTTCAATCACGTCTGACTATTTTCAAAGCTATGGTGACCCGCAGCCGTATCTCAAGCGGATCGCCGATGCCGGATTTACGCACGTTCACTGGTGTCACCATTGGAATACGGATTTTCTCTATTCCCAGCCTGAGATCCACCAGATTTCGCGCTGGTTCAAGGAATATGACTTACGCCTGCTCAACTTGCATGCCAGCCAGGGTCTGGAAAAATACTGGTGCTCTTTTGATGAGTATCAGCGCCAGGCCGGGGTTGAACTGCTGCAAAATAGGATTAATATGGCTTCGCAACTTGGATCGAATGTAGTGATCGTGCATGTTCCATCAAACACTGGAATTGAAGACCGCGCAAAAATCCTGCAACCTGTGCGCCGGTCGCTGGATGAATTGGCTCCCTTTGCGAAGAAACTCAACGTTCGCATTGCGGTTGAAAACATGGAATCAGACGATTTCGGGGTTTTGAATACCCTCATGAATGAATATGATGAGACTGTGCTAGGGTTGTGTTATGACTCTGGTCACGGTAACATCGATGGGCGCGGGTTAGACAATCTCGAGAAAGCGAAAGAGCGTTTGATTGCTTTACACCTGCATGACAATGATTGCATGAACGACCAGCACATTATTCCTTTTACTGGAACAGTGGATTGGCCTCGCTTGGCTGGAATTATTGCCGATTCGGCTTATGAGGAATGTATCAACCTGGAGGTGATTATCCACGAAACTGGTCTGAAGGATGAAAACGAATTCTTACTCCGGGCCTACGCTGCCGGGGAGAGACTGACGGAAATGGTGGCAGATCTTAAAAACCCTGCCCAACTCCAATAGCATATTTGCTCTGTAAAATCATCATAGAAAAGGCCCTTCATGAAACCCATCATCACTTTTATGCTTGTTGTTCTTGTGACAGCCACGGCTTGTCGATTTGGGATAGTGCCTACCGCGACAGCATCACTCACCACATCCACCCCGGAGCCAGCGACTTTCACCCCTGAGCCTTCATCCACACCGGAGCCAACACTCGCCCCAAGCGCCACGCCCGATGCCTGTCCAAATGGAGACTGCATCACGGCATGTTTTCTGAAATTACCCCCAGTGGCTAACCCGGCTGACCTGAAAGCCAGACGCGCCAGCCGTCCCATCGATAGCGAGGACGGCTTCAGGTTGATGACTTACACCATCCAGGGAAATAAGATCGAGAACCCGGTGGATGGCAGTAATTTCCCCGCTTGGCTTAAACCCTTCCAGCAGGATCACGAGTCTCAGCAAAAGGTTTGGGATTACTTCGCTGCGTTAATCCCATCCGATCAGCGAAAATATCTGACAGAATTCCACGTTTTCAGTGATGGTGAAGACAACACCCTCGCCATGGTGACCCAAACTGAAACGGATATGAACGCCTGGGCTTTGGAAGTGGATATTTTCGACGCGGCGAATGCCCAGGATTTGACCGATACCTTGATCCATGAGTATGGGCACTTGCTGAGTCTTAACCCATCCCAGGTGATTCCGTCAAAGCGAATTTTTGACAACCCGGATAATTATGATATTTACGATGGCGAAGCCTATGTCTGTGAGAACTATTTTCCGGGTGAGGGCTGCAGCCTGCCAGATTCTTATATCAACCAGTTTTATGAGCGCTTCTGGACGAAAATCGAGCCGGAATGGATTGCCATTGATGAGATCGAATCCGATTATGACTATGAAGCTGCGCTCGATCGTTTTTTTTAAAAATATCAGGATCAATTTGTCAGCGATTACGCGATTACGGATATTTCTGAAGATTTTGCCGAATCTTTCAGCGTCTTTATCCTGGAACCCAAACCGACCGGAGATAGCATTGCCGACCAGAAGGTGCTATTTTTCTACGAATATCCTGAACTTGTCCAGCTACGCACGCAGATCGGTCACAATCTTTGCGGACAGTTGACCACACAATAATTTGTTTCGGCTGATGCTCTGCTGGTAATTTTATTGTTTTGTCGTTGCCGGACGGGCTTGTGGAGTGAGCGAAAATGACAGAAAACCTTAATCAACAACCTTTCGAGTTGAGCGGTCGATGGCAATACCGGCTGCGAAGCGTCCTGATTCTTTGCTGGTCGATGCTTTACATCACACTTCGTCGGTTATTTCGTGGGCCGCGCCTTCCCAATTGGAGCTGGGCTCTCGAAGCTTCCACATATTTCTTGAAAGCGCAATCAGCTTTTGCTTTCTATATGCCCAACATCGTCGATGGACGCGAATATGAAGACTCTTTGACGTTCAGTTCTCCTGCCGTTGCCCAGATAAAAGTTGAATCCGTAAACTTGCCGGTAAAAGGGCATTGGTATCAACCGAAAGCCGCAGCAGGCCACGTCACGGTTTTGTACTTGCATGGAGGTGGTTACGCTTATTATTCAAAAGCTCATCAAAACCTGATTGCGCTGGTCACGTTGGCCGCGGAGTCCAGGACGTTTGCGCTGGATTATCGTCTGATCCCCGAGCATCCATTTCCTGCACAGCTGCAGGATGCGCAAGCGGCTTATCGCTGGTTGTTGGAGACAGGCGTAGCTCCGGAGCATTTGGTGATTGCCGGTGATTCGGCAGGCGGAAATCTGACCCTGGCTTTACTGCTCGCCCTGAGAGATGCCCAATTACCGCTTCCGGCTTTGGCAATTTGCCTGGCGCCCTGGACGGATGTTTCCAACCCCGGTGATAGCATGACCACCAATGCGTCCTTTGATTGGGTTGATAAGCGTATGCCCGCTCAGTGGGCGGATTGGTTTTGTGAAGATACCACCGTCAGCAATCCACTGGTTTCCCCCATTCATGCCGGTTTGAGCGGTCTGCCGCCCATTTACATCCAGTCTGGTAGCGCCGAAATTCTGAACGACATGATCTGCACATTTGCGGATCACGCTGCGAAGCAAGGCGCGCAAGTCGAATTGGAAATCTGGCCGAACATGACCCACGATTTCCAGGCGTTTGGCGAAATTACGCCTGAAAGCAAAGAGGCCCTCCTGCGGATCGGGGAGGTTGTCAGGGAACATGTGGCTTAATGTCGAAGTTGCTGGAGATTAAAAAACTGCCGGGGTCGCCCCGGCAGTTTTTATGACTTACGCAATCTTTTCGACGGCTGGAAGCTTCGGTTGAAGCTTATGCCCCCAGGCTTCCAGTTGCTTCAATACCTCGTCGATCAAGACGGGTACTCTTGCCTCCACCGTGGGGGAAAGATCCATCCCAATCTCCAGCGAATCCGGCTCCACGCCCCATAGAATCACGTTTTCGGGGTACAAATCCTTCATCTTGGCGACCGCCAGCATATCGGGGATGCCCACCTGGTGGGGTGACATCTTGATCGACAAGAATGCCGGCACTTCATCGTTGACCATGCGGACGAGAGTCCCTGCGTCTTTGCGCAATTCAACCGCATCCACCAACAGCAGGTTTTTTACACCTTTCAGGTAATAGAGCAGATCCAGGCCCAGGGTGCCGCCATCCAACAGCAGGACGTCCTCTGGGATGTTGTAAGCCGCCAGTAGGCGTTCAATGATATGCACGCCCACCCCTTCATCTGACAGAATACGGTTTCCAACGCCGATAACCAGCGTAGTAGCGGTAGGATCAGTGTATCCTATCAAGTTATGCCCTGAACTGCAGCAGCGGGCTGGATGCAATCGTGGGCGAATCGACGGAAATTTCGTACATTTCTTTTCCTTCGGCGTCCAGCAGGTGCACACCGCAGGCAATGCACGGATCAAAGGAATGAACCGTGCGCAGGACTTCCAGCGGCATCTTCGGGTCTGCGATCGGGGTGCCGACAAGGGCCGATTCGTAGGGGCCCATCTGTCCAGCGGCATCTCGCGGAGATGCGTTCCAGGTGCTGGGAACAACTGCCTGATAATTCAAGATCTTCTTATCCTTGATGTGGATCCAGTGACCGAGGGCGCCGCGCGGGGCTTCGATATGACCCCAGCCTTTGGCTTCCGCCGGCCAGGTTTCGGGGTCCCACAAGGTGCCTTCATGGATGTCGATATCACCAGCCTTGATGTTGGCAGCCAGTTCCATGGTCCATTCGGTAAGTTTATTGGCAAGCAGAACGGTTTCGATACAGCGGGCAGCCGTGCGGCCGAGGGTGGAGAAAAGGGCTTCCGGACCAGCTCCCAGCTTTCCGAGCACCATGTTGACAGTGTCGACCACGTCTTTTTGGCCGCTGGCGTAAGAAACCAGCATGCGGGCGAGCGGACCCACTTCCATGGGGTGTTCATCCAGGCGCGGGGCTTTCATCCAGGTGTATTTCTTGTCCGTATCGAGGTAGTCATAAGGCGGCTTGGGGCCGGTGTATTTTGGCCGAGTTTCGCCATCATAGGGCTGTAGACCCTTGCTTTCATCCTCAGATTCATACCAGGAATGGGCGACATGTTCAGTGATCTTCTTGTCATCCACCGGATAGACCTTGCTCAGGTCCTTGTTTAGGATGAAACCCTGTTTCAAGTACAGGTTTCCGTCTTTGTCGGGATATTCGCCATATGCCAGGAAGTTGCCCACGCCGCCGCCGATGCCAGCCCATTCCAAGTAGAACGGAGCGATGGCCAGCAGATCGGGAAGGTAAACCTGGTCTACAAATGTCTTGGCGGTCTTGAACAGTTCCAGCAGGGTGGCGAGGGTATCTGCATTGATGGCAGCCTGGCTGTTAGGGTCGATCGGGGTCGCCATTCCGCCCACCAGGTAGGTCTGCAGGTGCGGGTTCTTGCTGCCAAGCAGGGCATGCGCGCGGATGACGTCACGCTGCCAGTCCAGGGCTTCCAGATAGTGAGCGACAGCCATCAGGTTGGCTTCCGCCGGAAGTTTGTAGGCTGGGTGCCCCCAATAGGCGTTGGCAAAAGGTCCAAGCTGTCCGCTCTTTACATAAACGGCCAGTTTTTCTTTGACACCCTTGAAATAGGTTTCGCTGGATTTTGGCCAGGGCGAGATGGACTGCGCCAGCTTGGATGTGGCAGCCGGGTCGGCATCAAGAGCACTGACGACATCCACCCAATCCAGGGCGTGCAGGTGATAAAAATGGATCACGTGATCCTGCACGAATTGCATGCCTTCGATGATATTGCGCAGGATGCGCGCGTTGTTCGGTATGGTGATTCCCAGCGCATTTTCCACCGCGCGGACGGAACTGAAAGCGTGCACCGTGGTACAGACGCCGCAGAAGCGCTGGGTGATGGCCCAGGCTTCGCGTGGATCGCGTCCTTTCAGAATAAGCTCAACGCCACGGAACATGGTGGCGGAAGCCCAGGCATCTTTGACGGTGCCTTCTTCAACTTGAACCTCGATGCGTAAGTGGCCTTCGATTCGAGAGATCGGATCGATAACTAGCTTTGGCATGATTAACCTCCAGAAAAATTCTTCTAAACCAGATTAGTGCGATTCTTCCGTATCGGGGAAGAGTTTGAAATAACGTACCACTGCGCCATAAACCAGGAACGCGCCAGCGATCAGACCGATCGTGATGGTCAGCTCGATCCAGGATGGGGTGTAGGTCACGTGCGACGGTTCTGCCAAGCCAATCCAGCTCACCACCAGGCGGTTGATAAAGGTGCCGATGATCGCAAAAACACCGGCCCAGAATGGACCCTGTGAGTGTGAACCGAGGCGGGTAAGCAGGATGATTAGCGGAATGGCGACTCCCAGAATCAGTTCGAGCCAGGCCAGCCAGCCAAAGGCATCCGGATTGAGCAGGAGATCGACCTCTCCAGCGCCCATCCAGTCGCCGATTTTAACCGCCAGGTAAAGCGCCAGCATGAGGGACATAGCCTGACCGATCCGTTTGAATAGGATGCGGTCGATTGGTAGTTTCATGGCGCGCCAGACCAAGTTGACGGCGATGGCGGTCATCCCGAGACCGGTATAAACTGCCTGCAGGAAGAAAAGCACCGGCAGAGCAGGGGTCCACCAGAGGGGATGAAGCTTGTACGGCATCAGCAGGAACATCGATCCGAGCGATGATTGGTGCAGGGTGGAAAGGATGATGCCTGCCCCAGCGATCCAGTAGATCGATGAATTGATCCAGCGAATCGGCCCCTGGAGATTATATTTTTCCAGGAAGACAGGTGCGATCTCCAGCACCAGGATCACCGTGTAGAGGGTGATGCAAAGGCTGACTTCTTCCAGGAAGGAGTGAACGTTCATGAAACCTGGAACAAAGATGTTGTAGAACTGAGGCCAGCGTCCGATATCCAGGAAGAGCAGGACACCGACTACCCCGTAGCCGAGGAAACCAGCCAGTACTGCCGGGCGGATAACGGTGTGATAGCGTCCGCGGCCAAAAAAGTAGGTGATGAGCGAGATTGTAAACGCTGCGCCAGCCAGGGGAATCAGGAAAAGATCAGTCGTGATCCATAAACCCCAGGGGTAATGGTCGCTCATGTTGGTGGTGGGACCAAGCCCAACGACCAGGCGATAGATTGAAAGAACAACAGCCAGCAGAGTCAGCAAAGCCAGCGGGTAAAAGCTGACCGGGATGGGTTTTTCCAGTTTAAACGCGGCTTTCATGCCTCATCCTCCATTCCGCCATTCTTGACGATGACCCGGGCTGCTGCCAGGGCAACAGTTCCACCTATCAGGATGCCGGGCAGGAAAATTTCGCCGGTGCGTTCGCTGATGTGCGGAACCGGTTCGTCTTTCAGGATTGGCAGTCCCAGCTTTTCGAACGGGACGTGTGAAAGGTACAAAACAGAAGTGCCGCCGCCGTCATCTTTGCCATAAACATGGTTCACATAGCGACCAGGTTCAGCAGCCAGGCGTTTTTCAGCTTCAGCGACCAGGTCACCGCGCTTTCCCCAAATCAGGGCGCCAGTTGGGCAGCGTTCGGCGCAGGCGGAGCCTTTGCCGTCTTTTACCCGGTCCACGCACAGGGTGCATTTGCTGACGACCGGGATGACCGCTTTCCACTGGAAGCGGGGCACATGGTACGGACAGGTGTACATGCAATAACGGCAACCAATGCAGCGCTTGGGATCATAGGTGACCGGTCCCTCGGCAGATTTCTGCAGGGCCTGTACAGGACAACCGCTGACACAGGCCGGGTCTACACAGTGCATGCATTGTCGTTTGACAAAGGATGTTTCATCCGGGCCTTCGTACAGCTGGATCAGGGTCCAAGTGTCAGCGCTCAGCTCAAGGGGCTCATCATGAAGTCCCTCGGCGTCAAGCTCGGGTGTTGTATTATTCCACTGTCGGCAGGCGTTGGTACAGGCGTTACAGCCCACACAAATGGTGGCATCATACAACATGCCCACATAATTGTTGGGATCGCCATTTCCGGCAGCACTGACGTTTTTTACAACCGACAGAGAAGCGCTGGCGGCAATACCTGCCCCAACAACTTTCAGGAAATTTCTTCGGCTCATGGTAGTCATGACAGCCTCCTACTTCTTTTCAGCCTGGGCACTTTCCGATTGGTCTGCTTGATCAGGTTTGGATAGCTGCGAATATGCCGCTGCTCCAGCCGCACCGATTGCCAGACCAGCCGCAGCCCCTACGATGGCTGTCGTGGTCGGAGAAAGTGACTGGGTCGGTTGTTGTACCGGGGCATAAGTTGTGGGGGGACCGAATTGATTCAAGTTGGCGCGGTTGTAAAGGCCAAGATCCCAGAAGCCAGCCTCGGAGCAGGATATGCAGCCGTGACCAGATTTGATCGGCCAGCTGGTGTTATCGTTGTAGCCCACAGCCGGGCAGTTATGGAAGGTAACGGGACCTTTGCAGCCCATCTTATACAGGCACCAACCCTTGCGGTGGCCTTCGTCACCCCATTTGACTGTAAACTCACCCTGGTCAAAATGGGCTCGTCTTGGGCAGTTGTCATGAATGCGGGCGCCGTACGCAAAGAGCGGACGGTGCTGATTATCCATTTCGGGCAGCGCGCCAAAGGTCAGGAAGTGGACGACCGTAGCCGTCAGGTTGACCGGGTTGCACGGGCAGCCTGGCAGATTGAGCACGGGCTTGTCTTTTACCAGATCCATCACGGAGGCGGCGCCGGTGGGGTTGGGCTTGGCTGCTGGCAGACCGCCGAACGACGCACAACTGCCGATGGCGATGACAGCGATGGCATTTTTGGCTGCTGATTGGAGAATATCCTCAGCCGTCCGGCCGCCAATGGTGCAGTAGATACCGTCTGCGCCGGTTGGAATCGACCCTTCGACCACCAGCAGGTACCCACCGGCAGCGATTGCATCATCCCGGGATTTTTCTGCCTGGAATCCGGCGGCTGCCATGATCGTCTCATGGTAATCCACCGAGAGAACGTCAAGGATCAGTTCAGATACTGTGGGCCTGGATGCCCGCAGCAATCCTTCCGTGTTGCCCGCGCAGTCCTGAAATTCCAACCAGACGACAGGTGTGCGCTTGGCTGCTTCCAGGGCTTTGGCGATTTTTGGCCCAAAAGAAACATTCAATGCCAGCGTACCGGCCATCAAGGAGCAGAACTTCAGGAAATCTCTTCGCGAAATCCCATGCTCCCGAATAGCATGTTCCAAACTGGAATCACTCATAACTACCTCCTCCCGAACAAATGAATTGGATGATACTATTAACACATCTGATTTGAAAAACGTTTAACCTAAGGAACCCTTATAAACATATTGTAATAATGTAGCAAAAATAAATCACAGGTGCAACTGTGACTTAAGTCACACAATAATTGTGACGAAAACGTGCGTAACGCTTTTGAAAAGCTGCGAGGTTGGTAAATTCAGGGATTTCCGGCTCGAGCTTCAAAGGGAAACGGTGGATGAAAGTCATTTCAGCTGGTGACTTTCCACAATTATAGATTTCAAGAAAGATTGGTAGCCTTGTCGCATGCATGAACTTCCAATTTCACAGAGTATTTTAGAAATTGCCCTACGCGAAGCCGAGAAAGCTGGTGCGAAGAAGGTGACCGGTATCAGCCTGGTCATTGGAAAGCTAGCCACCGCGGTGGATGATTCCATCCAGTTTTATTGGAGCATGATCGCGGAAGGTACCATCGCTGAGGGTGCAATTTTGCACTTTGAGCGTATCCCCACCGAAATGCGTTGCTATGATTGCGGTCACACTTTTGAGCCGGACGAACGCAGTTTTTCCTGCCCGATTTGCGGCAGTTCACACGTCCGCGTCAGCAGGGGGGATGAATTGAGGGTGGAAAGTATCGATATTGAATGAGGACAGGCTTGACTCGGTGATGCTGGGGGTGGTTACAGATCATTGCCGGGAGTCTTGATTTATCCGTTGCGCAAACCTGAATTGAATACACCTATTGGAGAGTTTACCCATTGAAACCCCTGCAACTGATTTTTACTTACGCCAGGAAATATAAACTGGCGTTGTCTGTTACTGCCGCCAGCATGTTGTTGCTGGTCGGCGCGCAACTGCTGATCCCGTGGATTGTGAAAGTGTTGGTGGCGGCTGTCACCGCTCCGGGCGCGACTTTGAGCGTCATGGGCTTGGTCAGGCAGCTGACCATAATTGTGCTGATCGTTTTTATTGCGCGGGCTGGTTTGCAGTTTTTACGCTCGTACCTGGCGCACCTGGCAGGCTGGGGCGTCGTTGCGGATGTGCGCAAGTACATTTATGAGCACATGCAGCGCCTTTCGCTGCGCTATTACGAGGACAAGCAAATCGGTCAGTTGATGTCGCGCGTCATCAACGATACTGACTTGTTTGAGCAGCTGATCGCGCATGCTTTGCCCGATATCATCGTCAATGTGATTACTTTTGTGGGTGTGACGGTTGTGCTTTTCAGCTTGAATTGGAAGTTGACCCTGCTCAGCACGCTCCCCATTCCGTTGGTGCTGTTTTCGCTGCAAATCTACGCCAAACGGGTGCGCCCGGCCTTCCGCGCGCGCCAGCAGGAACTTGGCAACCTGAATGCCATGTTGAACGACAACCTTTCGGGCATTCGCGAGATCAAGGCTTTTACGCGCGAAGCGGAAGAAGCTGTCCGCATTGACGAACGCATCGATATTTATTATCGTTCCAACCTGCGAGCACTCAAACTGATGGCAACCTTCCAGCCGTTTGTGGATTTTACATCCTCGATCGGGACGTTGATCGTGATTTACTTTGGCGGACAGCTGGCCCTGCAGGGCATCCTGCCCATCTCTGACCTGGTCGCTTTCTTCCTTTACTTGGAAATGTTCTACGCGCCTGTCAGGAATCTTTCCAGCGCCTGGGAAGCCATCCAAAGCTCCATGGCGGGGGCGGACCGGGTGGCCGGTTTAATGGCGGAGGACGAAGAGCCGCACACTGTTGCGGGCGCGGTGGCAATTTCCGGCCGGGTGCGGGGCGAGATTATCCTGAAAGAGGTGGGATTCGCTTATCTCCCCGAAAATCTCGTTTTGGAAAACATCAGTCTGAAAATCCCGGCGCATTCGGTGGTGGCGTTGGTGGGCCCAACCGGTGTTGGCAAGTCGACGTTGGTCAGCTTAATTCCCCGCTTTTACGATGTGAGCAGCGGGACGATCACGCTGGATGGGCGCGAGATCCGCGAATATACGCTGGACAGCTTGCGACAGCAAATCAGCATCGTGCTGCAGGATGTTTTCCTGTTTTATGGGACGGTGCGCGAGAATATCCTGTTTGGACGGCCAACTGCGAGCGAGGAAGAGCTGTTTGCGGCGGCGACCGCGGCCAATGCGCACGAGTTTATCATGCAGCTGCCGGACGGTTATGATACGTTGATCGGCGAGCGCGGCGTGAAGCTTTCGGGCGGACAAAAACAGCGTCTTTCGATTGCGCGCGCGGTTCTGAAGGATGCGCCCATCCTGATTCTGGATGAGGCTACTTCGTCGGTGGATACCGAAACCGAGTTGCTGATTCAGCAGGCGTTGGAGCGGCTGATGAAAGGCCGCACCACGATTATCATTGCGCATCGCCTTTCGACAGTACGCAGCGCTGACCAGATTGTGGTGCTGGATGAGAAATCGATCCGCGAGATGGGCACACATGCCGAGTTGATGAAACTCGACGATGGACTTTACCGCCGGCTGTATTCGGTGCAGCGCACCCTGGAGCCGGTGATTTTAGCGCCGCTGGAGTGAGCCCCGTTCACGGCTTTGAATTTGGGCAGCCTGCCTTGACCCCGCTGGTCAGCAAATACCCCAGAACTTTTAGATTCCAGCCGTGATTGAGCGCCAGCAAACGATGACCACAGACTGAAGTGTGGCTGGCGGCGTTGGGATCGGCCTTGAGCACCTGGTCATAATCTGCGACGGCGCGCTCGTAGTTGATTGCGTAGTAGTAATTGTAAATATCCCCGCGATTCATGAGTGCATTGACGTAACCGGGTCGCAGCTGGATGGCGCGATCCAGGTCGGGCAGGGCTGTCGCATAGGCTTTCTGTACCATGTAAATGTAGGCGCGACTATTGTAGCCTTCGGCAAGCCTGGGATCAAGCTCGATTGCGCGGGTGTAATCGGCAATGGCCTGGTAGCACGCGCCTTGTTCGTAATCGTAATCGCCTTGCGCCAGGTAATCTTGCGCGGAGATGAGCGCGGGGGGTGCCTTTAGTGTGGATGTTTTGGCGGCAGCGCCGCAGGATACAACCGGCTGGCTCGCGCTGAATACAGCGTAGATGCCGAGCGCCAGGCACAGCGCCGTCAGGATCAGGACAGTGGGGAAAACTAATTTTCTTTTCATGGGTCAGTCTTTTCGGGCAGTGCAGCGCTTTGGAGGTAATTTCTTGTTCACCTTACAGCCCCAATTTGCCTTGCCTGCCGGGAGGGGCCAAACCGTAAAGCCAAAAAGCCATGGCGAGTATAACTGGAATTTAAGCCAACACTTCCAAATCTAAAATCCGTTTTTAGAAAATATGCGCATTTTCTTGATAATGTGCGTTTTTGACTTGCATTTTAGCACCCTCCTGCCTCCCCCGCTCATCATCAAGTTTTTCGCTCCTTCCCCTAAATCCCGTTCTTGGATTTGGGGGAAGGATGGTTCTTTCACCCCGCATGTTCTTGGCGGGGGATGGGGGCTAACCCCAGGTAAAAAGCCACTTTCGCCAAAAATGCAACGATTGACAGTCAAAAACTGGCCTGAAGACTAACTTTTACATATTCAAGTTTCAGATTTGGAATGGCTGTGGTTAAGCCAACAAACTTTTGATTTAAGCCAACAAACTTACGGTTAAAACAAGCGGGCCTCCACCGGCATACAATTTGGTGGAAGCCCGGCAAGGGGGAAGTAAATTTCTATTCTACCGGGTCGTTGGGGTGCAGCTCGTTCCACTGCGCAATGATATCCGCTTCTTCCTTGCCACGGTTATCAGGGTTTATCCAGTGTCCACGGAATTCAGAGTTTACTTTGCGGGTCAATTCCGGGCTGACGCGCACCTTGATTTCAATGCTGCCATCCTTTTTGCCCACCGGCTCAAAATACGTGCCGTTGGGTAGATGCACAATCCGACCGGTTTTCAACCCGGCTTCGAGCTGCACATCCAGTTCAGACAGCACCGCCAACAAAGACCCCTTACTCTCATTGGTGGCCGCGACCATGTTCTCAATGATGTCCTTCTCCGTCATGGTATCGCCAAGCTCAATCTTTGGCCCTAACGCCGCCCACGCCTGAATCTTCTTTGCCATATACGCTCCCTTCGAAAGAAAAAAGATTGGATTGGGGGAACTCACCCCCACGGTGAGAAAATTATAGCAGAATTGGGGTTATTTTGGCAATAAATTGCCGGGAAAACCATTGCCTCGTGAATGGTTACGCAAGACGCCAGGGCATTCTCGAAGGCTGCCAAACGCGCCAGGAAAACCATGGAAAAACTCTACGCACCTCGCTCGTCGCCTTTCTGCATTGCAATCCTGGGGTTTTCACCAAAAGTTCCGGCATACCCCGCAAAAACATACTATAATTTATTGCAGATACGCGGATTTACATTACAACTATTCGTATTTTACTGGAGCAAAACATGAAAGCAAAATCCACGGCCCGCGCGGAAGGGCGCGAGATTTCATCCCACGTCAACGACGAGGGGGCAGGTCAGCAAAACATGGCGAGCTTTTTCAGCCCGGCCAGCCTGCTCGATCACATCTCTGAGGCGCTGATTGCCACGGATTTGCAGTTCAGGGTTCAGACGTGGAATGCGGCGGCCGAGAAGTATTACGGCTGGCGCGCGGGGGAGGTCATCGGCCACACCTTGCAGCAATTCATCCAAAGCCAATACCTCGAAACCACCCGCGAAGCGGTCATTCAAACAGTGCTGGCGCAGGGCGTCTGGCAGGGGGATGCCATCCAAAACTGTAAGGATGGCACACACATACTCGTGATGAGTTCGCTCACACTGGTCAAAGACCCGGGCGGCGTGGCGCAGGGCTTTGTCATCGTCAATCGCGATCTGCACCGCCAACAACAGGTCAAAGAATTGCTGGTGAAGAGCGAAGCGCGCTACCGGGCGCTCTTTGAAACCGCCAGCGACGGGATATTTTTTGCCGATGCGCAGGGGAACTACACGGATGTCAACCCGGCCGGGCTGCGGCTGCTCGGTTATGCGCGTGATGAACTCCTGGGGAAAAATGTCACGCAGGTTGTCGCTCCCGCCGAGGCGGACAGGCTCAACCCACAGGACGAATTCGCCCAGGCGCGCGCCATTAGCCCGAATACCCAAACGAAGGAATGGCAATTTCTATGCAAAGACGGCTCCAGCCTGATCGGCGAGGTCAGCGGCGGCCTGCTGCCAGATGGCCGGGTGTTTGCCATCCTGCGCGACATTACCGAACGCAGACGCATCGAAAAACAGCTTATTCAAATGAAACGCCTGTACGCCACCCTCAGCCAAATCAACCAGACCATCGTGCGCGTGCAGGAATCTCAGGAGTTGTACCAAACCATCTGCGCGGTGGGGGCTGAGTTCGGGCAATTCGCCGCGACCTGGGTCGGGCTGCTGGATGAAGCCAGCGGGGATATTCCACTGGTGGCCGCCTCCGGGCTGGATTTGGCTCATTGGCCATTTCCTATGGCCAATATCCGTTCTGGCAGTTTGAAAACCGGGCTGATGAGTGAGGCGATGCGCACCGGGCAGGTGGTCACCAGCGAGGATCTTTGTGTCGACCCAAGAACAAGAGCCATCCAAAAGCTGTTTGTCGCCCATGACTACCATTCAGCCGCGGCGGTCCCATTCCGTTTGCGCGGCAAAATCATTGGCGTGGTGATGCTGGTGTCCAGCGAGATCGGTCTCTTCAACGCCTTGGAGGAAGTGCGCCTGCTCGAAGAATTGGCGCTGGATGTTTCTTTTGCTTTGGATACCTTGAAAACCACTGTGGAACACAAGCTGGCCGAGGAAAAACTACTGGAAAGCGAAGCCAGCCTGAAGAACTCCCAGGCGGTGGCGCATGTCGGCCACTGGAGCTGGGATACACACACCAACCAGGTCACCTGGTCTGAAGAGATGTACCGCATCTTTGGCATCGCCCCGCAAGGCTTTGACGGAGATTTGAACCTCATCATCGCGCGGGCCGTTCATCCCGAAGATCGTGAAAAAGTGGAACGCATCAATGTCGCCGTCATCAACGAACAGGCCCCCGCTGCGGTGGAATATCGCGTGGTCTGGCCGGACGAGAGCGTGCACACCGTTTTGGCCGTGCCCGGCGGAAAAGTGACCGATGAAAACGGAAATATTCTGCGCCTGACCGGCATCGTCCAGGACATCACCGAGCGCAAACGCGCCGAAGTTGAAATCAGCACCCTGGTGGAACGCTTGAATCTCGCCACCCGCGCCGCTCATATTGGCATCTGGGATTGGGATGTTCAGAAGAACACCCTGATCTGGGATGATCAGATGTACAAACTATACGGCCTCCAGCCGTATGAGTCCCTGGAAGCCTATGCCACCTGGTTGAATGGCCTGCATCCCGATGACCGCACCATGGGTGATGACCTTACGCAAAAAGTCCTGCGTGGCGAAGTGGAATATGATACTGAATTCCGCGTTCTTTGGCCGGATGGCTCCGTGCACTGGCTGAAAGCCGATGGACAGGTTTATCGCAACGAAGAAGGGGTCGCCATCCGCATGGTGGGAGCGAATTACGATTTCACCGAGCGGCGGCAGATGGAAGAATTATTGCGCAAAAGCGAAGAGCGCTTCCGCACCACACTCGATCACATGCTGGAAGGCTGCCAGATCTTGGGCTATGACTGGACTTTTCTGTATGTCAACGACGTCGCGGCGCAAAACAATCGTCTTCCTAAAGAAGAGCTGCTGGGCCGAAAAAACTCGGACTTGTTCCCCGGCATAGAATCGACAGAAGCCTTCCAGGTCATGCGGCGCTGCATGGAAGAACGCGAGTCTGTCAAGCAGGATTATGAGTTCACTTACCCGGATGGGACGAGCGGCTGGTTCGAAATAAGCATTCAGCCGGTGCCAGAAGGGATATTGGTCCTTTCGCATGACATTACCGCGCGAAAACGCGCAGATGCCCAAATTCAGCGTCAACTTCAGCGCTTGAGCGGCCTGTGGATGATCGACCAGTCGATCAGTTCCAATTTGGATTTACCCGCCACGTTGGAGATCGTCCTGCAGCAGGTGCGCGCGTTATTGGGTGTGGATGCGGCTGACATCCTGCTGTATGACAGCGCCAGCGGTCAGCTTGAGTATTACGCCGGACAAGGCTTCCGAACCCCGGCCATCTGCCAATCAAGCGTGGAATTTATGCAGGGGCTGGCCGGACAGGTTGGCTTGCAGCGCAAGACCCTCCATGTTCCAGATTTGGGTACGGCGGGTGCACAGTTTGTCCGCGCTGAATTGCTGCGGGAAGAAGATTTTGTTGGATATTTGGGTGTACCGCTGGTCGTCAAGGGACTGCTCAAAGGCATTCTGGAAATCTTCCATCGCGCTCCGCTCCATCCCGATGAAGAATGGGTCAACTTTGCCGAGTCGCTCAGTGGGCAGGCTGCCATCGCGATTGATAACGCGCAGTTATTCGAAGGCTTGCAAAAATCCAAGGCTGAACTCGAACAGCGGGTGGCAGAGCGCACCGCTGATTTGCAGCGCGTCAACGTTGAACTTGAGCATGCTCACCATGCCAAAGATCAGTTCCTGGCCAACATGAGCCATGAGCTGCGCACTCCGTTGACGGGTATTTTGGGGATGGCTGAAGCCCTGCAATTAAGCGCTTATGGACAGGCGACCGAACGGCAGCTGAAGTCATTGAAAATTATTGAAACCAGCGGCCGCCATCTGCTGGCGCTAATCAATGACATTCTCGATATTTCGAAAATCGAAGCCGGGAAATTCGACCTTCACCCTGAAAAGGTTTACGTGGAAGAGATTTGCCGGGCCAGCCTGTCATTTATTAAGGAACAGGCGCAAAAAAAATCCATCACAATCAATTTCCAACGCGAACCTGCTGTTGAAACGCTGCTGGCGGACTCGCGTCGTATGAAGCAGATCTTGGTCAATTTGCTCAACAACGCTGTCAAATTCACGTCTGAGCATGGACAGGTAACGCTCGCAGTGCGCGGCGACCTTGAAAACAAGCTGGCCTATTTCTCTGTCAGCGATACCGGCATTGGCATTGCCCCCGAAGATCTGCGCCTGCTATTCGTTCCCTTCACCCAGCTGGATAGTCGCATCAACCGGCAATATGAAGGCACCGGGCTGGGGCTGGCATTGGCCATGCGGCTGACCGAGATGCACGGCGGCAGCCTGACCGTCGAAAGCGAAGTGGGCCGGGGCAGTTGTTTCACCGTCTCCGTGCCTTGGCCGCCCCCGACTGCAAGATTGGTGGCGAGACCCACTCCCGAAAGCGCCGAACCGGAAAAATCAATCCTGCCTGCGCCTAATTCGCGCGGCAATGTCCTGCTGGTGGACGATAACGAGATCAATATCGAGGCGCTTGGCGATTATTTGCAATTCCTGGGATATCGAACCTCGGTCGCCCACACTGGTTTGGAAGCCCTGATAAAGGCCGAGGAAACCATGCCGCGCCTGATCTTGATGGATATCCAGATGCCGGTGATGGATGGGCTGGAAGCCATCCGCCGCTTGCGCGCTGATCCACGCTTTGTCGCTACGCCGATCATTGCGCTAACCGCCCTCGCCATGCCCGGTGACCGTGAACATTGCCTGCAAGCCGGCGCCAATGACTATCTCAGCAAACCGGTCAGCTTGAAGGAAATGACCAGAATCATCGCTGATTTGCTTGGAGACGGTCTGTAGTCAGCCTTTGAAAGGAGGCGCGCCACATATTACAGGCTGCGCCTCATACAATTCTCTAACAGCCCCAAGCTTGACAGCCCTTTCACTCCTTGATATTATCGACTTACTTACCGACCGGTAAGTAAGTCGATAATATCAAGGAGAAATTTCAAGATGGACGATAAAACTCGCAACAGAATTCTGCTATTGCTTTTTCTTGGTGTGTTAATGGGGGCGCTTGACATTGCAATCGTTGCTCCCGCGCTGCCCTCAATTCAAAAATTCTTCGGGGTTGGGGATCGCATCCTGACCTGGACCTTCACGATTTACGTGCTCTTCAACCTGATCGGGACGCCGTTTATGGCCAAGCTGTCCGATATTTTTGGCCGCCGCTCGATTTATACGCTGGATGTGGCTCTTTTTGCTGCAGGTTCGTTGATCGTGGCGCTTTCTCCCCAAAACCTGTTTTCGGCCTTATTGTTTGGACGTGCCCTGCAGGGATTTGGCGCGGGCGGCATTTTCCCGGTTGCCAGCGCAGTCATCGGCGATACTTTCCCGCCGGAGAAACGCGGCAGCGCCCTGGGATTAATCGGCGCGGTGTTTGGACTTGCTTTTTTGGTTGGTCCCATCTTGGGCGGGATTATCCTGACAATTACCGGCTGGCAATGGCTCTTCATTATTAATCTGCCGATTGCCGTGGTGGTCATCGTGATGGGTTGGCGTCTACTGCCTGTCTCACGCCCCGCGAAAAATCGTCCCTTCGATTGGGCCGGGATGCTGACTCTGAGCGTTATGCTTGCTTCCCTGGCGTACAGCCTCAACCAGATCGACACTCAAAACTTCTTCAGCAGCCTGATTTCGGTCAAAATTTTGCCCTTCCTGCTGCTTGGATTGGTCTTGCTGCTAGTCTTCCCTTCCATTGAAAAGAAAGCGGAAGATCCCATCCTGAATTTGCGCCTGTTCAAAAGCCGTCAAACCGTGCTTGCCAGTTTGTTATCGGCTGGGGCCGGATTGGGCGAATCGGGCATGGTCTTCATCCCTGCGTTGGCAGTCGCGGCGCTTCCAGCCATCATCAATGAACATAACGCCAGTTATTTGCTGATGCCGGTTGTGCTTGCCATGGCGATCGGATCACCGCTTGTCGGCCGCCTGCTGGATAAATTTGGCTCCAAGGTGATGGTTTTTGCAGGCACCTTGCTGTTATCCATCGGCATGATGATGCTGAGCAATACCGGCCTGACCTCTACGCTGTGGGGTTTCATCGCCTCCGCAGCGGTCATCGGGCTGGGGCTTTCGTCCCTGCTCGGAGCGCCGATGCGCTATATCATGCTGAATGAGGCCTCAGCCGCCGATCGCACCTCCGCGCAGGGGTTGATCACACTCTTCACCAGTGTCGGCCAATTGACCAGCAGCGCGCTTGTCGGCGCGGTGGCGGCTTCCATGGGCGGCGGCGTCAAAGGATATGGAACAGCGTACATGGTGGTGGGAGTCATCGCTGCCATCATGGTTATTCTGACTCTCGGCTTAAAAAACCGCCAGCAGGAACAAAGTATGCTCGAAAGACCTCTGGCAGTCCCGGCAACTGACTGAAGAAAAACCGCTCTGGCTTTGTGGCAACACAGAGCCAGAGCGGTTACAATAAACCCATGAATTCTATCGACCTTGGTCTGCGCGAAAAAATCCTGGTGGCGGCGAAAAGCCTGTTCATCCAGCAAGGTTACCACGGCCTGGCGATGCGCCAGATATCAGACGCCGTGGGGGTCTCAAAGGCTGCCCTGTATTATCATTTCAAGGACAAGGAAGAACTTTTTGTCGCCATCTTGAGCAGTAACCTGAATGAAATCGAGAGCGCCATCGATCAAATTCAGTCCAGGCCAATCTCCTGCGGCGAGAAAATTTCCCTGTTTGTGGCGTACGTCTTGGAACAACCCACTGAACAGCGCGCCATGATTCGACTGGCCAGCCAGGAAATGGCGCAGCTGAGCGAGACCGCCCGAAAAAAATTTGACAAGACCTATCACGACCAATTTACCGGAAAGTTGCAAATCATCTTTCAGGAAGGCGTCGAAAAAGGGGAATTTCGTCCGATCGATCCTGTCATTGCGACCTGGGCGTTATTGGGAATCATGTACCCATACTTTTACCCCGCCCACACTGGCGCCACGGCGCTTGGTGATGAAACCATCCAGCAAATCATACAAATTTATATGACCGGGGTGACCCAATCCGGCTAAAGATAATGAAACGCACTCCCGGTTGGGATATAGTGGATGGCGACACCGGGCAAACGTTCCTGGATCCAGGGTAACATACGTTTTATGCCGGGCTCTTCGCTGGCGGCATGCCCGGTAACGATCAGTCCCTTCTCAAAGCCGAGGGCGGTCGCATCCCGCACATATTCACTCACTTCCCATTCGTGGATTTCGCCCGTAATCAGCACATCCACATTGGCTTGCTCAAAAATCCCTATTTGCATATCAGGCACGGGAAATCCCGGCAATACACAAATCTTCTCGCAGGTCATCGCTAAATCGCCGACCACGCGAATTCGATTTCCCAGACGAGTCTGGACCCATTCTCCCAGCGTTTGCAGCGTCTGGCGTGGAATCGTGCACAAATGAGGCTGATCGGGTAAAGCATACGCTTCCCAACCCAATTCTTTGAGCATCCCCATGACTGTACTATCTGGCGGTATGCTGTGAAGGTAATCATGAAAGCGCCAAATTACCAAGCCGTGCTTCTCAATCAACTCCTTTTTTGCCCGATAGGTGGGATGTTGACTCAGCCAATCGGTTTCATCCTTGTGATTGTAGAAGATCGGTTCATGGGTAATGATCAAGTTGGCGCCGAGTTGCGCCGCCCGCCCAATGACCGCGCTGCTCGCCAGAAAGGTCACGACAATTCCCCTCAGTTCTTGCGATGCATCGCCAATTTTGATGGTGTCCACGGTATCCGCGAACGGAGCACCGGGCACCGATGCGATCAGTGTGTCAGTTGCAGTTTGGATACTCAAAGTCATTTGGGAACACTCCTGTAGCAGAGTCTGGTGATCCCTTGATGATAACTCATTATTTCAGGTGCGGTATGGAACACCGGTTGGCCTGTTGAACTCCCAGGGCGGATATTATTAAAAAAATCATTCAAACACACTCACCGCCAAGCATCCCAGCACTTCGGGGGCCAAGATGCCAAAATTGTAAAGGAAAACTTTTCACTTGAACTCAGGTGAGCCTGATTTACTGCCAAATGGTCTGTTTCTCTTAGACCTTGGCGAACTTGAAGGTTTTCTCGGCGTCTTGGCGATTACACCCGCCTCGTGAAAGGTTACTTTGTTTACACTGTCAGATCGCTTTGCTGGTCTTTTCCCTGGCTGTTTGCCGATTTAACCAGATCGGATAACACCAAAGTCTGGGATGTGATGTTTTCGAAGATGGCAAGGAAAAACCATTGGGCAAATTTGTCGCTTTCCTTGCCAGAAATGATCGACAAAACGATGGCTGCAATTCCAAAAAATAGATGCAGGGGCAAAAGGAGCTTTGCGAAATAAGTGATTTCAGCAACTGCCAGGAGCATAAACCCAAAGCTGATATTTCTCAGCATGATACTGCTGGCATTCACCCGTTCAATATCGGAGGCCACGTCCAGATTCTGGCGCTTAAGGAAAGCGAACAAAATCGTCCAATCCGCTGCCTCGAAATCGATATGAAAGGATGGATGAAATTTCTTGAATTCCACCAGGGCCAATTCGGCATTCCCTTTTGGCTTGAACAAACGGGACCACCAGCGCCCGATTGGTTCGAAAAGTAAGCCCATGATATACGCTGCCCCAAGCATGACGATGCTCTGAAGGGTGGTGGGCGCTAGCGCAAGAAAGTCAATTTTCAGGATGCCAAAAGCGTTCATGGCATACAGGCCAGCGAGCAGGATAAACCCGCCGGGAATTATGTAGGCAAAAAAATCATACACATTTGCTTTGACATTCATAAAGCACCTCTATTTCGCAAGGTTTCAGGAAAGTCGGATGTTGCTGATAATAAAAGTATAGACAATTCGACAGGTTATTTCAAGAGGCGTGGTTAGGGAACACCCCCGAAATGATTATTGAAAGAAAACATTATGACGATGGAAATCATCCAATATGCGACAAAATTGGTGGGATATCTATGATAAACTCTTTTTGTAACAAAAAACTATTTATACAAAGGAATACATCAATGAACCCCGCAAAGAAGTCTACAACGTTGAAGCTTTTCACCCTGTTAGTTCTGTGCCTTATTCTCGCGATAAGCCTTACAGCTTGTGGCGGCGCTGCCGCTGAGTCGAGCGCCCCCGAAGCGGCCGCTCCTGAAGCCGCCGCTGCCGATTCGGCTTCATCAGAATCTGCCGCGCCCGCCGTCGCAAACGGTGACATCGTTGCCGCCTTCACGTTCAATAACACTGGCAGCGTTGATTTTTGCCAGTTGTATTTATCCACGGTTGACAAAAATGATTGGGGGCCCGATCAGCTGGCTGGTCAGAAACTCCCGGCAGGACAGTCCTTCACCCTCAAGAATATCCCGGCGGGGCAATATGATGCCAAAGCGGTGGCCTGTGAAGGTGGCGCTGAAAGCGTCATTCAAGTCGACATCAAGAATTAGTCATCCAACCGTCGCAACCTTATTTTATTGACCGTTTTATCGTCATCAAAATATAGACCCAGTTAACAATAATTTCCAAAGCTTTATCTTGCGAGTGTGACAATCAAAATTGTCACACTCGCAATTTCAAATAACGAGCAGGAACTGCTGGCAGCAATGTTGGATGTAACGCAACTTTCTGATATCACCCCTTTAAGGTAATTTGCATCTTTCGCTCACTTTTTCCTCCCCCCCGAAATGGAGTTTTCATGTCTAGAAAAATGTTGTTCGGCCTTGGTTTGACAATAGTTTTCATGCTGGGTCTGGTTTCCTGCGGCCCAGACGAAGCTGCCGCACCTGTTGATGAAGAATCAACCCCGCTGGTTGACGTTGTTCCAACCGAAGCCGCTCAACCGGAGATTTCCACCCCGGCAGCTGGCGGCGAGAATTTGGTCTCGGACCTGGGTTTTCGTCCTGAACAAAACGGGTTCAGCTTCCCTAATTATGGCGATGAGAACGGAGTCCAAAACCTGACTTCTGGAGAAGTACAGCGCATGTTTGGCGATCAGGTTTGCGCCCGCATGGATGGGGATCAATGCGTGCTCACTCCGCCCGGTTCGCAATGGATGGAGCAAACTAACAGCGCAATGTCTGGCGGGCATTGTGAAGGTATGGCCTCTCTCAGCTTGCTGCTTTACAGCGGTCAGTTGAGCACCGATCTGTTCGGTTCGGCCTCCAATGCTTTCGGGTTGCAATTGGATGACGAGAAACTCCAGCGCGAAATCGCTTACTGGTGGGCTACCCAGGAAGTCGCTCCCACTCAGGCCGATGTCATCACTGGCACTCCCAGCGACATCCTGGATGTTCTCAAAGGAATGAAGCCGTGTGGCGAGACCTATACAATCGGCATCTATAAACGCGACGGCAGCGGCGGTCACGCCATCACTCCATTTGCGGTGGAAGATCAGGGCGGCGGTCTTTTTGATGTTCTGGTTTACGACAACAATTACCCCAACGAAACCCGGCGCCTTAAGATTGATACCAACCAGAATACCTGGCAGTATGAAGCTTCCATTAATCCCGATGTTGAGCCCGATCTATACGAGGGCGACAGCGAAACCCAAACCCTGGACCTGACTCCCACATCCGCGCGGTTGCCGCAGCAGTCCTGCCCGTTTTGCAGCGAAAACCCCACTGCGAAAGCCGGGAATGGCTTGGCGCAGACTGCGCAAAGATTTAATGAAATCTACCTGGATGGAGAAGGTCACCTGCTGATTACGGATGATTCAAATAATCGCCTGGGTTTTGCGGACGGCAAATTGGTCAATGAAATTCCGGGAGCCAGTTATAACCAATTGAAAATGGGATCAGCCAGCACCGACTACCCGGAGCCTGTCTACCGCTTACCGGCGGCGCTAAACGTCTCCGTAGTGATTGACGGCAGCACCCTGAAAAATGTCTCATCCACCGATTTGGTGATGATCGGAAACGGCTTCAGCCTCGGGGTGGAGGGCATCTCCCTGGATACGAATCAGAAAGATACGGTCATTTTCCAACCTGCCGATGGCCTGATCAGCTACGACACGGATAGCAGCGAATCCCCAAACATTGTGCTGGGGGTTGAACAGCCCGGTAAAGCTGATTATTACTTCGAAATCCAAGGCACCGATATGCAAGGCGGCGGGACGATCACCGTCCAGTTGGATGCCGCGAACAGTAACTTGTTAATCAATACTGAGAAATTGACCAACGAAGGCAAGTTCAGCCTGGTACTGACCCGCATCACTGACCAGGTCGACGAGAGTTTCAGCGCAGATGAGATTGTTCTCAAAGCCGGGGCGCTCGTTTATATTGAGTATGGCAAATGGGAAGGCAACGGTCAGGGCTTGTACCTGGGTGTTGATACTAATGGAGACGGCACCATCGACGATGAGTACGAAGTCACCGATTCGCAGTAGTAATCTCAATTTCCAACTGTCTTTGCAACTTTAGTTTCCGCTAACTGGTGCTGATAAAGAGGGTGGTAATGGGCTCAAAACGTGATAATCTTGTTTGTGACGCAAACAAATTTCACAGGAGAACCCATTACCATGATAGATCATACCA
>CAILYI010000053.1 GCA_903838415.1 uncultured Anaerolineae bacterium
GAGACACCTCCTTGTAGGATTTATTGATTTCGTCAATCACATTATCCTTAAGAAGGTGTCTCTTTTTATGCCTTTTCTTGAGTTGCTTCCCCCTTATTTTTTGAGTTGCATTATCTCTTCCCGACTTGTTGCGTTATCCCATGAACCGAATGATTGAATTCGATACGACAACCGCTCACTATTTTAGTTTTGGCGTGGAACCGGCGCATGGATCCAACTGAATACGGATTTTCAGCGCGGTTTACGTCAAGCCATTGTTCGCCAATCGGTCAAGACTACCGAAGAATGTGCTGACCGCGGGTACGAGGCAGGGAAATTAAAAAACGCCCAGACGATAGGGAAGGCTTTGTATGCCTGCCACATCGCTGGGCTGTCGAACGGACCTTTGGTTGGCTGATGTTCAGCGCGCGTCAGTTCGGCTAAATTTTTACCTGGAAATAACCCGGAATGCCAATCAGATCGAATCCCTGAACAGCATTTTCGTCATTGGGATTTACATGCGCGTACAAAGCATGCCACCATCAACCCGGAGGGTTTCACCGTGGATGTAGGTCGCCTCGTCGCTGGCCAGGAACAGGATGGCGTTGGCGATGTCATCCGGTACGCCGATGCGGCGTTGCGGGATTTTCTCGAGGAAGTAGACCACCTGATCCTCGTCGCCGAGCATGTTATGGGTCAGTCCGGTCAGCACCATCCCGGGCGCCACGGCGTTGACGTTAATATGGTAACCGGAGCAATCCACCGCAATGCCCTGGGTCATCATCTTGGCCGCGCCCTTCGAAGTGTTATAGATGCTCTGTCCCTGTCCGGCCACCTCACCCATGATCGAGGTGATGTTGACGATTTTGCCGTAATCCTTATCCATCATGGTGGGGAGCACCGCGCGGCTGAAAAAGAACATCCCGCGAACGTTGATATCCATCACCCGGTCATATTCCTCGTTTTCCATCATCGCAAACGGAGTGAACTGCCCGGTTCCGGCGTTATTGACCAGGATATCGAGCGTGCCGAATTTTTCGAGCGTGGCAGCGACACACGCTTCGACTTCAACCTGCAAACGGACGTTAACCTTGATCACCAGGCATTCCCCTCCCGCTGCCGCCACCATTTCGCGGGTTTTCTCCAGCCCGGTTTCGTTCACATCGCAGATGGTGACTTTGGCCCCTTCACGCGCAAATTGCACGGCAGCAGCCTGTCCGATGCCGGAGGCGGCCCCGGTCACAATGGCGACTTTTCCCTGAAAGCGTTTGCACCGACAAGTTCCTTCCTGACAGTCAGACATAATGAAGCTCCTCGAAAGTTAATTTGGCTTGATATGTTGAAGTTGGGCATGTATAGCTGGATGTTCCCTATCCCAGCTTTTCGGTGAGCGAGGCCACCAGCGCCTGTACCATATACTGACGATAGGGCCCCACCGGACAACCGGCATAAATCCCGGTCGTTTTTCCGGCATGGAATTTTCGCACGAGAGGTTTCTCCCAGTCTGGATAAGGCACCGGTGCGTTGTGGTCGTAATCGGGGAAGGGGGTAAATTTTTTCATGGCGTGGAAAATCATCAGGTCGGTATTTTCCGCCGGGAAATCGGTCGGCAGTTCGATGATAAAGTCGTAACCGGCCTTAATGCCCTCAGCGTAGGCATCCTTGGTATCCAGTTTGGTGTTTTTTGGATCCCAGTACTCATCCGCGTACTCATCAAATGACCAGATCAGATCTCCCTTGCCGCCGCGCGCGACCAAAATTTCGCGCACCCCTTTTTCGAGCGGCGCGCGATACAGGTGCGCGCGTTCATCCTGCGTTTCTTTCTTGAACGGGTGCCCGTGCCGCGAAAGGATGACTCGCACGCTGGCCTCTTTCGGAAGTTCCGCCAGTTGGTCGCGCAGGATGGCAAAATAGGCCGCGGGCATGGCGGATTGGTTGCCCAACTGGTCGGCCATAATGACCTGCGCGCGCCCGCCCACATATTTATGCAGCATGGTCAGCGCATGGCCGTAATCCTCGAAATCGGTGTACAACGGACAATTAAGACCCTGGTAGACGATGGTTTCACAACCTGCGGCGAGCAATTCATCCGTAGCGCTGCGCATCGTTTCGGGGTACATATAGAAGGCGTTGCGAAACTCGGCCGCGGGATAGCGCTCCGAAAGCACCTCGACTGCCTCATCAGATACTTTGCGCAGTTGGCTGCGCCAGGCAACCTTTTTCTCGGGGATCAGTTTGCCGTAATACCACCCCACGATTTTTGCCCCAACCTTGTCACACACATCCGGCGCGCCGCTTTTGCCATCGCCGAGATATAGGAAATAGCCATGGTCCCAGGGATTTTTCTTGACCCCGGGCGGCATCCATTTAACCGGACATTCGACATACGGCCGCCCCGCTTGATTGGTCGTTGAACCGAGGGCATCCACCAACTGCTTGGGCTTGAATTCTTCGCGCGCCAGCGGGTTATCCGGGTCGATCAACCCTTTCCCCCGATTGGCCAGGATGATCGGGACCAAAAAGGGCGGCAGGGTATAGTGGAAGACGTGCTCCATGAAGTTGGCGTAGAACTCGAATTCGTAGACCTCGGGTAAGCCGCTTTCAGCGATGATCACGCCTACTTTACCGGTGACTTTTTGGGGCTGGTTTTTGAACAAAACCTCGTAGCCATATTGTTTTCCATAACGGAGACGGTCAAAAAATTCCATCATGATCCTCCTGCCGGGAGTTTGCACCCGTTTGAAATAAGGTTTTCATGGAGCAAAAGGCTGCCCCAAAGCGTTAACGATTTTCTCGATCGATCAGCCTTGATCGAGAACAAAGCGCGGTCCGTAAACCCACGCGCCATTATCCTCGCGGCGATGTTTGCGCAGCACCATCTTGACGCGCGCGCCAACCTGCGCTTCGGACGGATCAGCCAAATCCATCAGTTCGCTCATGATGTGGATGCCATCATCGAGTTTGACGACAATCATGACGCGCGGCAGGTAGTCGCCGTAACCGTGCGCCGGGAAACCGATGTCATCCAACGCCACCGAGACAAGTTCGCCGCTGTGGGCGCATTCGTACGGTTCCATGGCGCGTTCGTGGCAGTTCGGGCAGATCAGCCCGGTGCGCGGCGGGAAAAACCTCTCACCGCATTTTGTGCAGCGCGTACCCATCAGCCGGTAACGGCCCATTTTGGTGCGATACCAGACAGCGGATGAGAATGTATCGAGCCGGACATAAAATTCAGGGAATTGGTCGCTCATAGGACTCCAAGTATGAAATCTGAAATATGAATTATGAAAGTAAGTGCCAAACCAGAATTATGAAGGAGTTTTTCTTCATAATTCCGAATTCATCATTCATAATTTCCCTATTCTTTTCTTGACTTTCGTGACAATTGTGACCAGGATGGCGGTCGGTTCATCGGTTTCTGCTTGGAGCGAGGCCAGTTTTTCGGCAGGCACAACGCCCGATTCGGTCAGTAATTCGAGCCAGTAGCCGGTTTCATCAAGTTCCTGCAACGAACCTTCCATTTTGTTGATGAAATCAGCATCCGATTTGGCGCGCTGAGACTCTCTGAATTGCGCCCCAACCGAGGTGCCTGAACGCAAGACCTGTTTCCCAATCACCTGCGCTTCGGTGGATTTCGGCAAACTGGTATACAGTTTGATCATCCGCAGCGCAAAGGCTTTGGTTCGAGGGCGCAGGTCTTGATCCTTTTCATCGGCCATAAAAACTCCAAATTATGAAATCTGAATTCAGAATTATGAAAGGGCTTGATTTCTTCATACTTCATAATTCTGAATTCATCATTTTCACCAAGCCTTTTGCACCACACCCACCACATCCAGCGAGTGATGCGTGCCATACGACGAGTTCACGCCCACCTGCGGATTCTCCACCTGGCGCTCGCCACATTCGCCGCGCAACTGCCAGAAGTTTTCGATCAGACCGGCTTGGAAGTCGCAGCCTACCGAGCCGTGACCAAAGGCCACGCCGCCGCCATAAGTATTGACCGGGCAACTGCTTTCGAGCGTCATTCCGTTGCTGGCAACATAATCCTTGCCCTTGCCGATTTCGCAGACGCCGAGCGCTTCAATCGCCATCATTCCTTCGTAGGCGGTCAGGTCATGGACTTGGGCGACGTTGATATCCTTGGCGGTGATGCCCGCCAGCCCGTAGGCTTCCTTGGCGGCGGTCATCAGGCCCGGAAAGTTGGCCATGTCATATTCGCGCATTCCATCCACCGGGTAGTTGAAAAAATTACCAACGTACGGCGGGCGATAGGCGTAAGCCACATCGAAAACCGCCGGTTTGCCGGTATATTTCTGCGCCACTTCCTCGCCGACGAACAACATGCACGAGGCCACGCCGCCGCGATTGGTAGCCTGGCGGTCACGTTCGGCTTCGGGTGTGTCGGCGGCCAGTTCTTCAAAGACCGCCATCGGCTTGCCATAGGTCGCCGCGTATGGATTGCGCTGGGCGTACCAGTGGCACTGATAGGCCCAACGGGCCGCATCCTCGATCGTCGCGCCGTATTTGCGGCGGTAATAATCGTCGCGCTGCGCGCCGTAGTTGATGTGCGTCAGCCCGAGCATGTAATCGTAATCGCAGTAGTTGCCCTGCGAGTTCATCGCTTCCATCGAATCATAGTTGTCGGAACGGGCGAAACCCATCGAAACCACCACGTCACAGCGGCCCGACGCAATCGCGTTCCAGGCATTGAACGAGGCCACCCCGTTCCCGGCGCAGGCGCTGGCAGTCACCACCACCGGCTTCGGGACAATTCCCAGCGCATCCGCCACCTGCGGTCCAATCGACGAATCGACAATCGTCCGGTCGTTGTAGGCGCAGGTCACCAGGTCCACGTCCGGCACTTTGACGTCGTTTTCCTGCAGAACCTGCCAGAAAACTTCGGTCGCCATCTGCCGCCACGTCCAATCTGACGGGATGTTCGGCATCGTAATCGCGCCGCCAATCATCATTACTCTGCGGTTAATTTTTCCCATAGCATCTCCAAGTATGAATTCAGAAGGATGAATGATGAAGGGTTCGGCAAGGTTTTTTCATCCTTCATAATTCATCTTTCATCCTTTAATAGAAATTGCTCAACTGGTTCGGTGAGCGCATCAACTTGTGCTCGTACTTCATCGCGGTGGCGTAATCGACCATCACTTTGTCATCTAGGAGGGACATTACCGTCCCGGTGGTTGGACGCTTTTCGACGAGCGCTTCGGTGGTGATGACCGACCAGGTATCACACCCCGCCCCGCAGCCGTAATCGATGACCCCGATCCGTTCCCCCGCCTCGGCCCAATCCAGGATGTGCGCCAGCGAGAGCGGCACCGTCGCCGCGCCGCAATCGCCAATTTGGGCAATCAAGACATAGGGCAGGACTTGCATCATATCCAGCCCGGCTTTGCCTATCACCATCAACGGGCGGATGCCATTGCGCTGTGGAACGGCGAACTTGGAGAAATCTTCCGCGGTGAGACCGGTTTTTTTGAAAAAGGCTTCTGTCGCCGGGATGACGTGGTCGAGCAGCCCCCAGTTGGAGACCCAGCCGACAAAGCCCGCCCCCGGTTGGATGAAGCGTTCGCCTTCTAGGCGGAAGTAATCGTTCTGGTCCCAGGCATGCGTCGTCCAGGCTTCGATTTTGGCGATGACTTCGCCTTTGCCGAGCACGAACGCCACCGCCCCGGCCGAAGCGACATATTCCAGCACCATACCGGGGCTTACGTGACGATTGAGCGTGTCGGCCGCGATGACCAGCGCATATTCCATCTGTCCGGCCTCGACCAGCGAAGCCGCCATGATCAGCGCCGTCGAACCGGATTTTTCGGCGCACTGCACGTCGCTGACGAGCAGGTTGGCGGGCAGTCCGAGCGCATCCACCAGGATGGTGGCGGCGGCTTTGGTGGCGTAGGGACTGGTCCCCGAGCCGAGCAAAAGCGCGCCGATTTTTTCAGGATCGATGCCGCTGCGTTCCAGCGCCATTTTGGCGGCAGCCGCGGCCAGCGTGATCGTGTCTTCTTCAGGGCCGGTTACACCCCGTTCGCCGATTGAGAGTTTATCCAGCAGGTCGTGGGCGATATTCTTCCAGACCTGATAGGTATCCTCGGCTGCCAGACGATGCTTCGGCAAGGCAACGCCGTAAGAAATAATTCCAGTTTCCATAGGGAAAATTGTGAATTCAGAAGGATGAATTATGAATTTGTGGCTGGCACGGTTTCTTCATAATTCCGCCTTCATAATTCATCCTTTCTTGGGTAGATTCCATAGCCCGGAGAACGCGATTGCGTCCATCATTGGTCCCTGCATTTTGAGCAGCTTGGCGTTGACCAGCTTCATGGGAGGTGTTTCGCCCGTGAACATCTGGATGATGTGTTCGCTGGCGCCCAGGATGGTCAGCTTGGGGGGCTTGGTCTGGCCTTCTTCCACCGACGCAACACCATTTTCAATCGTCAGCGTCCATTTGGAGGGTTCCTGCCCGACCAGGTCGAACAAAATCACGCGGTTCCAGCCTTTGGCTTTTTCCGGTTTGAACATGCTGGGCAGACTCGTCACAACTTCTTTGATTGTTGGCATGGTTTATTCTCCTTGTCGTTTATGGAGTCCAACGTCTCTGACTTTGGACCGGATATGAAAACTCCAACGTCGAGAGACGTTGGAGCCAAAATTCAAGCTACATTTCCAAAGACTTGCTGAGTCGACATCAGGATGCGTTCAAAATCATCAGGCATGGCGGTCCGTTCAAACCGACAGGTTTTCCCATCGTGGTCAAGCACCAGTTTGTGGTTGTGGTCTTCGTCGAAGAACATGGATTCTCCTTACTTGTGCGTACTCATCACCCATGAGCCCTGGCGGGTTTCCAGCAATTCGTCGAGCGAACTGGTCTGCGGCGAGGTGATGGAAATAATCAAGAGATGCTGTTCACTGCTGGCGTTGGCAACGCGGCGATGGGGAATATTGACGTAATAAGCCAGGTCGCCCTGGGCGAGTTCGATTTCTTCCCCGGCTTCCGAGACCAGGCGAGCCTGACCTTCGAGAACATAGAGCAGGGTGTCGGCTTCGTGCTGGCGGAAGTGAGGCTCTTCCTTCCCCGGGGCGATATTAATCAGTAACGGTTCCATGCGCGCATCTGGCCGGTTGGCTAACAGGGTGACGGCTGCCGGGCCGTGACTGGTAAGCCCAAGGTTTTTGACAATCTCATCCCGGCGGGTGACTTGCACCGGGCTGGCAGTCTCACTGCGGAAAAAATGCACCATGTGCACCTGGAAGTAATTCGCCAGCCGTTCCAGGTTATCCACGCTGATTGAGACTTTGTCGCGCTCCAGCATGCTGATAAAAGACAAGGAAAGGCCGGTATCAGTGGCGACCTGTTCAAGGGTCAGACCACGGGTTTGACGCAATTCACGGATTCGAGGACCAATTGTCGGCATATTAAATTATTCTCCTGAGTTTCACTATTTATAAAGTATTTCATTATTATAATAGCACGATTTCAGTATAAAGCAAATTGATTCGTAAATTTCATATAAGAAGAAATTTGCTCAGCCTGTTTCTGAGAAAACTGGTGTTTTCTCAGGTGGCTGACGAAAGTGCGGCGCGGGTTCAAGCGGCTCGAATCTGTCCCTTATCCGATTCCAGCGGATAAAAACGAGCAGACGTGCCTAGCGATCCGGCGCGTCTGCCGTTGCTGGTTAGTGGTCAGGTACTGAGGGATGTCCCCAACTTTTTTGCCGCGGATTTTTACGGATCAACGCGGAAAATGGGGTAGTCTTTCCTGATAAGTTTTTTCCAATAAGTTGACATACCGCGTCAAATGAGCTTCCTACCGCGTCAAATGAGCTTCCTACCGCGTCAAATGCCTTTCCTACCCCGTCAAGTGAGCTTCCTACCGCGTCAAGTGAGCTTCCTACCGCGTCAAATGCCTTTCCTACTGCGTCAAGTGAGCCTCCTACCCCATCAAATGTCTTTCCTACCGCGTCAAATGTTTTTTCTACTGCGTCAAATGAGCTTCCTACCATGCCCGCAAGGCAAACCGTGGATGACAGGCCATAGACCGTTCCGTGCGGGATCGTTTATCGTCCGTTGTCCATCGTTTGCGCCAGCAGCGCCTCGATTTGCTTCCCGCCGGAGAAGTGTTTCGCAGATTCCTGACAATATCATCCAGACTAATGTAAAATCATTCCATCTCGATTTGCCCAATCCTGACTATCCGGCAGCCTTCCGGAACCTTACTGATACACCTTGAAAGGATCGAATATGTCTTTATCGCAAACAACCGGATCATCATCTGACGCGCGGGTGGCAACACCGACAGCTTTTCCAGATTCAGGCACCTTCGGCGTGACCGAACGCATCACCCTGCTCAGCGCCACCCCCGATGCGATCATTTATTACACAACCGATGGCAGTCTTCCAACTGCCTCCGGCCCAATTTTTGACCCGTATAAACTTCCCGTGCTTGAAGCGATTAACGTTGACGAGAAAGGGATCACATCAATTTACACCATCAAGGCGCAGGCCATGAAAGCCGGTATGGAAGCGAGCGCAGTGGTGACATTTACCTACACTATTGACCGCCGCTCGAAGGATGTGTATTTTACGAAGGAGATTCACCCGGGCATTCAAATGATCCTGGACTTCGACGATACCAAGATGTTCCTGGTTACGGGCAGTGAGCGGGCGCTGTTGATTGATGCCGGTTTGGGCACAGGTGATTTGCGCAGTTTCGTTGCTGGGCTGATCGGCGAACTGCCCTTGGATGTGGTCATCACGCACGGGCATCCCGATCATATTGCGGTGATGGGGCAGTTCCAGCATGGATATAACGTTTATATGCATCATCTCGATCTGCCTTTGGCGGAGACCTTTGTCAAACAGATGGGCTACGCCATTGATCTCGACCGGATTATCGACATCCGCGAGGGCTTTGTTTTTGACCTTGGAAATCGCAGGCTGATGGTCTATGAAGTGCCCGGGCATTCGGCGGGCAGCATCGTGTTGTTCGATGCGGAAAATGGCATCCTTTTTGCCGGAGACGCGGTCGGTAGCAACCGGCCAACCATTGTCGACTCGCTCTGGATGCAGTTCCCCGGCATGGCGATGATTGATGTGTATCTCTCCACGCTGCAGGGGTTTCGCTCAAAGGTTAGCGGCAAAATCAAGGAAATCTTCGGCGGGCACAATGATTTGCCCATTTACGGTGAGCAGTATCTGGATAACCTGCAGCAGGCCGCGCAAACACTGGTCGATTACGGTGAAGACATCCTGGTTCCCTCGCTCCGTCCCGCCGATGCATGGCAGGTTGTCGCCGGAAATCGTCTGACTGATCCGAATTGGGCCGCCATCAATGTGGCGAAAGCCGCCTGTCTCACCGTTCCAGCAGATAAACTGGCCACTTTGAGCAACTTGCAAGTGGGCGGTGCCACGCTGCAGCCTGGATTCAAGCCATCCGGCTATACTTTTTCAGCGGAAGTCGCTGCCACGGTAACGGAGATTGAGATTACCCCCACGACGACCTCGAACCGCTACCAGACTTTGACGCTCAATAACAAGCCGGTCAGATCCCGGAAAGCCTGTTCCGCGCAACTGGAGCAGGGCGATAATTCCTTTGTCATTGTGGTCACATCGCCGGATGGCAGCGCAACCCAGACCTATACTCTCGTTGTAACCCGGGCGTAGATTATCTGTTGTTTTGTAATAAAGAACGTCCCGAAGGTTGGAAGAAAAACCTTCGGGACGTTCTTTAGTTGGGGGCGATCCTTCCAGGCCTAACAAGGCGCCTGTTTGACAGGAAGTTCAGCATAACTTGATGCTTTTTTGCGCCGAGCGGGGGGGCGCTCCTGCCCTTATCCTATACTGAGTCCCTAACGACCATCCCGAAGGTTGAAAGAATAGCCCCAGAACCTGGCCGAGAAAAACCGGGTGCCCGCCGCGTTTGAGTCCCTTTTCCAAGTCCGCCGCTGCCGTACCACGCAAAAAAGCTGCATTCAGGGCGATTCTCTCCACGCCTGCATTTATTCCGTAAAATGATCGATCAGCAGCCGGTTGACGATTTCTGGCCGGTCTTGCTGAACCCAATGGGTGGCGTCTTCCAGGTATTCCAACCGACCACCTTTGCAGCGGTCGATGCTCCCAGCCGCCATTTGCCACATCAGATGCGGGTCGAGTTTGCCCCAGATCATCAAGGTGGGTATCTGGATTTTATTCGCGGGGATGGCTCGTGGGGTTTGCTGGAACAGGCAGCGATACCAGTTGATCATGGCTGTCATGGAACCTGGCTGTGACCAGGCTGCGCGGTAGCGGTTGAGTTCGGCGTCTGAAAAAGATTTCCGCATTTGAAAAGCAAGCATGCTCCAATCAAAGGCTCCCAAAACGATCTCCGGTAAAACAGGTAGTTGGAAGAAAAACGCGTACCAGCTTTTCAGGAGCTGCTGCCAATTTGATTTCAAGAATTCATTCATGACCCTGGGATGGGGCACGTTTAGAATCGCCAGGCGTTTTACTCTTTCAGGGTGACTCTCGACCAGGTTCCAGCTGACCAACGCACCCCAATCGTGGCCCGCCAGGTTGAACTGCGCCAGCCCGAGCGCATCCGCCAGGGCCAAAACATCCGCCACCAAAAGGTTCACCCGATAATTCTCCATTCCCTTGGGCTTGTCGCTCAGATTGTAGCCTCGTTGGTCTGGCGCAATAACATAAAAACCGGCCTGCGCCAGGGCGTGAATTTGTTTTTCCCAGCCGAAGCTGGCATCGGGGAAGCCGTGCAGCAAGATGACCGGGTTACCGTCTTTCGGCCCGGACAGGGCAACGTGCAGGTTAATGCCATTGGCGCGGATAAACTGATAGGTGAGTGCACTCATTTTGATCCTTTTCCTTATGCCGCGGTTGGGGTGGAGATTTCCACGTCCAAAGACAGGCTTGAAGACTGCGGTTGCCAGTGCGCCAGCAGCTTTTTAGCGACGATGACCAACCCAATCGCCACGATGGAAATCCCGAGAGATTGCAACGGAAAAAGGAGCGCCATCAGAACCAGAGCGATCAGCGGCTTGGGCAGCACGACCGCCGTCAGGGCGGCCATCGCGGCCAGTGCCGCCACCGGCGTGGGGATGATCGGGAATAATGCGCTTGCCGAAAGCCCCAGGGCTGCCCCGCCGAACATAATCGGCAGGAATTGTCCGCCCTTCCAGCCGGTGGCGAGCAGCAAGTTGGTCAGGAACAGGCGCGCCAGGGCGGTCAGGAGCAGCAGCCAGAATCCCAATTGGGCGGCCTGGTCATAAGTCGGCTGAAGCAGGTGTTGACCTGAGAAAAGCGTCAGCGGTAGGAAGCTGGCAATCAGCCCGAGGGCCGCTCCGCCGAGAACCCCGCGCAGGATGGGTTTCCGCTGAAGCGGGGCGACCAGTTTCCGGGTCCAGGTTTGCAGCGCGAGGTAGAGCCAGCCTCCCGCCGCGCCGAGCAGTCCCAGCGGGAGGCTCCAGAGCAAATCCGTCCACTGGAAAGGTGCGGATAGTTTGAGCAAGCCGCCGCTGTAGAGGCCGTTCAGCACCCTGGAAAAAGCGACCGCGCCCACGGCAAAAACCGTCAGCGTGGGCCAACTGCGCAGCGCTTTTGTCAACCGGTTGGCGGGTTGGGTTGAGAGAGGCAACTCGAAGCGTAAACGCAGATTGCGGAGAATGTCGCCAACCCAGGTGCCCAATCCGCCGATCAAATCCATGATCGCGGCTTCGGGGC
>CAILYI010000054.1 GCA_903838415.1 uncultured Anaerolineae bacterium
TCAGCGCATTCGCAACCACAAGACCGAAACTGGTCAATGTTAAAGAATCCTATACCCTTTTTTCAAAGCGTAATCATCCAATTTGGTTGGTTACGCTTTTTCGTAACCAACCCGTAACCATCTACAGTTGGTCCAACCCTCATCGATGAAAATAAAAAGAAAACTTGGCACTAATTCATGCTGATCAATAGGAACATTCCAACATGAAAACTGTCCGTAAAATGCGTGCTACAACTCTGACTGATAATAATGTAGGAAAAATCCGCCAGGATCTTTACAGTCAGGCTCATATCCATATAAAGGTTGCCATGGAACAGGGTTATTATCTGGAGGTCATCACCCTGGTGGAAAGCTTGGTTTCGGACCGTCTAGAAAGTTTTATAACCCAAACGACTGGCGAAGATTTCAGCTTTCGCACACTCGGTGAATTGATCGAAAAAGTGCGAAAATTGGACGTGGATGAAAAAATTAAAAATCTGGTAATCGGGGATTTGGATCAGTGGCGCCACTTACGCAATAAATCTCTGCATGAGATGGCCAAACTTGAACAAGGTACTATAGTCACCTGGCAGAATCGCCTGCAAGCATTGCCAGGAATTGCCAATGATGGCTTGGCCATATTACGTAAAATAGACGATCGCTACAAAACCCTCAAAGCCCGTGAAAAGAAAAAGAAAATTAGCATACCTGCGAATAACATGGAATAGATAACCTGATGACATTATCATTTTGGTCTCCAGAAAGCCTGGGAATTCCAAGCCGACAGAACCTTATCCTGTGGAATGATATCGAGCTAGCCTACAATTTTGTCGAGGCCCATGCGCGATACTCGATTTCAGGCGATTTGCAGGGCTTTCTGCTTGAACTGGTTCGCAAGCGTTGGAACCTGGCCTGCGCCGATCTGTACGAGCCGCCGCCGCAAATTGCTCAGGTTCCTGGCTCTCATTCCATGCTTGAGGCTTTATCCCAGCCTCCCTCAGGCCTGGAACTGGGGAGAGTAGACAAGCTTGCGCTTGGAAAAGGTTTTTTAAACAAATTCAAAGCCTTCGCCGCCAGCGCTGCGCCCATCCAGGCGGGTGGAAAAACTGGGAAGCTTTACGGTTATGGCACTGATGGTTACGGTACCTACATTCCGTTACATTTGCTCTGGCCCGATTTTAGAAAATATTGGGGAATTTATATCTCCGAAGCAGGCGTACTGAGCCTGGCGGCGAATTTATACAATCAGTTACCTATTCATCAGCTAAGTCTTCTGCCACAAGACGGCAATCATCCGGTCGAAAAGATTATCCAAATCGCCTACCAGGTTATTCTGCGCCACCAATTATTCCACTTCAAAATAGAGCAGTGGGCCTTGTTATTCGAGTTGGCAACCGGCCAGGCCTATTACCTGCCCTATCTTGAGTATGTCTATCTGCCCACCATTTACGCTACGGACGACAATAATCTCGAAGAAGCGCTGGCCAACCTGTCGGTTCTGCTCAGTAAAAAGATTCTCAAACTGGAAAAAGAGGTCGATCAAAATGTTAAAGGCCTGATTGAATCAATCTTTTTACGTCAGCAGGGATTCAATTATCGAAATTATGACTTGGCCAAAGGTGTCCCGCCCGAGGTGCAACACATTAACCGAGAAATTCGATACCGGAAGGTGGTCAATTACTTGTGCAATCAAATCATTCAGCATGAAATCCGTCCGCGAGCCCCCATCGTCCCTTATTACCTTTACCCGCCAAATAATAATTTTCTGCGGGCAGAAAACTTGTGTCCAATTTATCTGGTGCGCAACCTGCCTAACGAGGTTGGCGTTATTGCCTGAGTGCTGTTGTATTCCACCTGGATAAGCGGATGATGCGTTTTTGAGTGTAACGTGTCCACGACGGAACTGCTCCGTCTGATTTCTGCTCCATGATTTCTCCGCAGCTTTCTACAGCTGCGATGGAAAATTAATCAACCCCGAATCAAAACAGCGAGGTCACATGGACCCCGCTGTTTTCTTGCTACCTCCTTCTACCCCTCGTAAAGCGGCCAACTTGCGCCGACACCATCTCGCCAAAGAGCGTCATCTGCATGATCTGTCCAGACTCCGCTTGCAAGATCGGCAGCGGCAGGCTCGTAGCCACCAGGCTACCGGTGGGTGCTGTGGAAACCAGCACCTTCTTCTCGGTGCCGTCTGAGAACAAGCTCTCCACCAGCGTGCCCGCTGAACTGAACGCTCGGCCTTCGATCGCCGCCTGAATGAGTTCGCGTTGGACGTTATCTGAGTCAGTTTCGACCAGGACACCCGATGCTTCCTTGCCGTAGAGCAGCATGGCCGCCTTCTTCTTCTGACCCATGCGCCGTAGAATCTCTTCTTCCACGGTGTTGGCATACGCCAGAAAAGTGACGCTAACAGAACGTTTTGCCCCAAGCCGCCACACTCTTCTCATAGCTTGCCAAAGTACGCTCAGTGAAACCGTTGTCTCGTAAAATACGATGCTGGAAAACATCACTAGATCCAGCCCGGTCTCGATCAGCTTCGGATTCACGATCAGTACATCCATCAAAGGCGCGTTCAGCCTGATCCAGGCTTCACGTTTGGCCGGGGACATATCGTTGGCAGACAGGATTCCCACACGCGGTTTCTCAACCACCCACAACGGGCGGCCGTTCACCAGGTGCGCTTCCTCGGTGACCAGGTTGGTCATCGCGCTTTCAAGGCGGGAGCGAATATCCCGAGTGCCGGATTGTTCAACGAACACAATCGTCTTGCGCCCCTGCGCCATGTTCTCGCGCACGATCTCGGCTAGACGGGTTTCCTTGGGCAGCCAGGGTTGGCTGCTCGTGGTCACCGCTGGCAGATCGAAGTGATAACCGCCTCCTTTTGCGCCATCTCCCCGTGCTCGAGCCGGGGCTACCTCGTAGTGCACGACTTCTGGACGGAAAGCAGAAGCAGGTCGGAAGCGACAGGCCAAAAACCAGGCCGAAAGACCACCGATATCGCCGAACTCGTGCAGGATGCTCATGGCCTCTGAAAGCACCGCGCGCTCAACCAGCTTGTACTGCTCGGCCAGTTGCGCCGACATTTCGAGTATTTCCACCACCTCGGTTACGGGCGGCAGTTCGTAGCCCAGGTCGGTGATGTTACCGAACATGGTGATCGGCAGCAGGTAACGGATCACCGCGGGCGCAATGCCGGGCAGTTCCCGGGCGCGCACATTCCAACGGCGGATGTTAGTGGATGCTCCGTAATCACCTTCAGCCGGTTTACTCTGATCCCAAGTTCTTTCCCAGAGACCGTAGTGATCGACCCAGCGGGTAACATCCGAAAAGGCATATAACCTGCGCAGTTCAGGCACGCGCCGGTAGAGCAGGTAAAAA
>CAILYI010000055.1 GCA_903838415.1 uncultured Anaerolineae bacterium
ATTGACCCCCCAGATATGGGGTATGATGTCAAAAACAGGTCGAATAGCGTATATCTATCTTAAAGAATTCAAGGGTTGAAGGGACATATACCCGCGTCCGTGAAACGTGATATTCAAAGACTCATTTGGCAAAACGCAGGGATGGGCTGGGCGGAAGTTCATTCTGCGCCTAATCTTAACGAATTGAGCAGACAGGCAGGCCGTTTGCAGGGATTAGTTTACTTTTTGCGTCGGCGGAATGCGGCGGCAAGGCCCCCGGTGGAGGTTTCGCGGTAGAGCGAGGGCAGCGCGTGGCCGGTCTCGCGCATCACGGAGACGACTTCGTCGTATGAGATGCGGTGCCCGCCATCGGTGAAGAGGGCGTAATCGGCGCTGGCGATGGCCTGGGCTGCGGCAAAGGCGTTGCGCTCAATGCACGGAATTTGCACCAGCCCGGCCACCGGGTCACAGGTCAGGCCCAGGTTGTGCTCCAGCGCCATCTCGGCGGCGTACTCAATTTGACGGGAGGTGCCGCCCAGCAGCTGCGTCGCTGCTCCGGCGGCCATGGCGCAAGCCACGCCGACTTCGCCCTGGCAGCCCACTTCCGCGCCGGAGATGGAGGCGTTGTGTTTGGCAAGGTTGCCGATCAGCCCGGCGGTGGCGATGGCTCGTAGTACGGCGTCATCGGAACAGCTCAGGATGTCCTGTAGATATTTCAGCACGGATGGCACGATTCCGCATGATCCGCAGGTGGGTGCGGTGACAATTTCTCCGCCGCAGGCGTTTTCTTCTGAAACGGCCAGGGCGTAGGCTGAGATCAGTCCGGCGCGCTGCAAGAGCGGCCCTGAGAGGCTGGCCTTGCGATAGAACGACCAGGAGCGGCGCGCCAGGCCCAGCCCGCCCGGTAAAACTCCTTCGGCGCGCATGCCGCGTTGGATGGCGGCTCGCATCACCTGCCAGACCAGGCCGAGGTGCTCCCAGATTTGCGGGCCTTCGCACTGTTCAACGTATTCCCACAGGGCCTGCCCGCTTTGGTTGCAGCTTGACAGGATTTCGCGCATGCTGCTCAGGGTGTAGACTTGCGCCGGGATGGGCAGGCTGCCCGCATCGCGCAGGGCTCCGCCTCCCACGCTGTACACTTCCCAGTTGGCCAGCGTTCTGCCGCTGGCGGAGAGCGCTTTGAAGCGCATCCCGTTCGGGTGCATGGGCAGTTCTTTTTCGGGCTTCCAGAGCACTTCGAGCGGTTCAGCGCCAAAAGCGCTGCGGATGGCGGCGTCGGTCAGGTGTCCGCGGCCGGTGGCGGCCAGGCTGCCATACAGGCTGACCTGGTAGGCCGGGGCGTCCGGGTTTTGTGCCCGGAATAATTCCGCGGCGCGGCGCGGCCCCATGGTGTGACTGCTGGAGGGGCCAATGCCAATGCGAAAGAGTTCGGTAATTGATTCCATGTTCGTCAGGTCCTATTCAGCGGCTCAGGGCTGGATTTGAATGAGTTGATTGTTCTCCAGCTGAAAGCGCCGGGTTTCTTTTTGGCTCGGACAGCATAAGGCATCTCCCGGGCCCTGGACGCGCAGTTCCACTTGAACCACGCCCGCCCGGATTTCAACCGTCTCGACCGCAATCATGCTGCCAATCTCCACCGTGGCGAGATTGACGGCCTGCCCATCCTGATCGAGCAGCAGCGCCAGCTCTTTGGTATCGCCGTTCCCGCCGTTGTGGGTTTGCAGGATGGCGACCGCATCCTGGAAGCCATCGCCGTTTAGATCGCCAAAGCTGGAAAGGATCAGTCCTGTGGCGTAAAGCTGCGGCGCCTCGCCCTGGGTGGCGGGGGGGCGGTAGAAAATCCCATCGGACAGTTGAAAATCTCCCCAGGTCTGTGAGTGGTATGCGGCGTTTTGCAGCTGCGGCAGGCTCAGCCGCAGTTCTGACGCGGCTGTCGGGCTGGGCATGGCCGTCGCTGTGCTGGTTTCAGTTGCCAGTGGCGGGTTGGTGGGAACAGGCGGGGTGCTCGTTGGTGTAACGGGTTGACTCTGGCAGGCGGCCAGCACAAACATCAAAGCGGTGGATAAAAGGGAACTTCTCATTGATTGGGTTTTCCTATCCGCGCCTTGGGATGGGGTGAGGTACCGATTAAGCTCAGGCGCTGCGCAAGCTTACCATTTCTCGCAGGTTGTCACAAGTGCAGTTGCGCGTTGTTGCCAACCCCTTTTTGCCACGAATAGCACGAGGGGTCACGAAAAAGAACAAATTCAAGAGCTTTATACCACGGATGAACGCGGATTTTTGGGATTTTGGGAGCAGTTACGCCAAAAGCGCCTTTTCATTCCATCCATCACTTCACCTCCTGCCGTACTCTCCGCAGGAGGCAGGAGGCAGGAGGCAGGAGGCGGGTGGGGGTCGGGCTGGAGCTATAGATTCGAAAGTGCTGTGAGCAAGGGCGCACTTGCAAAACCCGGCTGGCGTGCTAAGATGGATTTGGGAGGCTTCTATGAAACCAGTGATGAAAAAAACGTTGTTATGGACGCCGCGCATCGCCGGTATCCTGTTTATCCTGTTCATCAGCCTGTTCGCGCTGGATGTTTTTGACATGAATCTATCCTTTTGGGAGATCGCCCTGGGATTGTTCATGCACCTGCTGCCATCGTTTGCGCTGGTGATTGGGGTTATCCTGGCCTGGCGCTGGGAGTGGGTCGGCGCGCTGATGTTTGGCGGGTTTTCGGCCTGGTATGTGCTCTCGTTTCGTGGCTTTGATTGGACGGTTTACGCCCTGTTGGTGGGCGTCCCGTTAGCGATTGGGCTGCTGTTCGCGCTGGGCTGGGTTTACCGCCGTCAGATTCGGGCCACGTAGGGGCGCAGCGTTGTTTAACGAAACCCCTTTGTTCACGAATAGCACGAAGGGGCACGAAAAAGTTCGAGAATATTCGAGCTATTCGTGGCTGATTTGTTGCCGGGGAATCAAAGCGCGTGAGAATTGGGGTGGATGCTTGGTCAGGGTTTTATCAAAACCTTTTTGCCACGAATGGCACGAAGGGTCACGAAAAATCAGTTTTACGGGCTTTTGCCACGGATGAACGCGGATTATTTGGATTTTGGGAGCAGTTACGCCAAAAGCGCCTTTCATTCCATCAAATACTTCACCTCCCCCAAATTCCCATGTTCTCGGGAATTTGGGGGAGGTTCGCCCGCCGTGCTTTCAGGCAGGAGGCAGGGTGGGGGCGGTTGTAGCTCGGAGCAGTCAGGGGGCAAAAAGCGTGGATTTAGATCACCGGGTCGAGTGGATTGCCTTCATTCCACTGCGCCACAAGTTCGTCGGGCGTCTTGCCGACATTCTCACGGTTATCAATGACTCCACTGCAAAAACGACTGGACAAAACTCATCC
>CAILYI010000056.1 GCA_903838415.1 uncultured Anaerolineae bacterium
AACGAATCGAGCCAGCTCGACGGACGAATCGAGCCGCTCGACGAACGAATCGAGCCAGCTTGACGAACGAATCGAGCCAGCTCGACGAACGAATCGAGCCAGCTCGACGAACGAATCGAGCCAGCTCGACGAACGAATCGAGCCAGCTTGACGGACGAATCGAGCCAGCTCGACGAACGAATCGAGCCGCTCGACGAACGAATCGAGCCAGCTCGATTGCAAACAGAAAGCCCGCGCGTTCCTGGGAACGCGCGGGCCGGGTACTACCGCTTTACTCAATCCGATCGCTTGGGTGCAGGTTATTCCACAAAACAACAATCTCGGCCTCGTTCTTGCCGATATTATCAGCATTGCGCCACTTGCCCCGGAAGTTCTGCCTGACCTTCTTGACCAGATCGGGGTTGACGCGCACATCCACTTCGATGCTGCCGTCCTTCTTGCCGGTCGGCCTGAAGTGCGTGCCGTTGGGCAGCTGCACGATGCGGCCTTCCTTCAAACCAATCTAGGTCTGTGCATCCAGTTCGTCCAGCACCGCCCAAACACTGCCGCGGCTCTGGTTGTTGTTGTACTTTCTTGCGTTCATACATTACGGTGTGTTCTGATACATAGTGAGTACACAAACGCTCAAGCAAACGGTTAATCCCAAGCCTTACTCCGTCCATGATTAGTCTTACTCCATCCATCCCAAGCCTTACTCTGTCCATGATGAGTCTTACTCTGTTCATCTTTGGCCTTGACGAAAAACCTGCCACGAATGTCCCGAACACCCCCGAAGGCTCTCCCGTTTTCTTCGGGCTGCTGCGTGGCCTTCGTGGATAAAAAGGTTTTTGCAATAGGCCTGTCGTGGCCATGAACGGTCACGAAAAGGTTGGGGAAAATCGCGCCGCCCCGAACTTTGTAATACTCTTGATAGCATTAAAAAGCCCAATTGGCTTTAACATCCAGCCAAAGGAAAATCCCATGAAAATCACCTTCCTCGGCACCCACGGACAATACAACCTCGGCGATGAACTTCTGCTGGAAACCTTTCTGGCCCAGCTTGGCCCACAGCATCACTACGCCGTCAACTCCTACGACCCTGAATTCACCGCGCAAATGCTGAAGCCCAAGTTTGACGTGGAAACCTTCCACACCACCGGCGAACTCCCCAGCCTGCTGAAACACTTGCTCAGCTCAGACCTGCTCTTTTTCGGCGGCGGCAGCATCATCAAAGAACTGTATGCCAGCGTGGGCCGCAACCGCTACTCCACCCTGTGGATGATCCTGGCCATCGTCACCTTCACCCGGCAAATCGCACGCAAGCGCATCATCATGAGCAACATCGGCGTCGGGCCCCTGCTCTCCCCGGGCGGCGAACGCCTGGCGCGCATGATCCTGCGTCAGGTGGATTTTGTCTCGGTGCGCGATGACAAATCGCTGCTCACCTGCCAAAAGCTGGGCCTAAAACCCGAAAAACTGCGCCGCGTTCCCGATGCGGTCTTTGCCAACACCGCGCAAGTCTTTCTGCGGGATGCCGCCACGATCACGCTCACCCGGAATTTGCGCATCGCGCTGAATCTCAACTACGATATTGAGAATCGCGCCGCGTGGGAAAGCTTCCTGACCAACCTGGCCGACTGCCTGATCCAGCTCAACCAGCAGACTCCCATCGAAATCCACGCCCTACCGATGCAAAGCCGGTTCAAAGCCAATGACGATTTATCGGTGCTGAAGGAATTCGCCCAACGCCTGCCCGGCATCCCGTTTATCATGAACGAACCACAGACCTCCCAGCAAGTCGCCGATATCATCACGCGCAGCGACCTGGTGTTGGCCGAACGACTGCACACCATGGTGATCGCCTCCATTTTGGGAAAGCCCTTTTACGGACTGATCTACGACGTAAAAGTGGCCGAACTGATTAACTATCTCGGCATGGAAAAATACGCGCTCAACATTAACCAACCCTTCGAAACGAAAACGCTGCTGGCTGGCATCCAAAACGTGCATACCGCGCGAAAAACCATCGGACAGCACCTGAAAACCCGCAGCAGCGAACTGCGCGCAGAGTTGGTCACCTACTTCGAAGAAATTCAGACAAAAATCAAGCAATACTAGCCAGGGACTTTGCCGAGACACAGCCTGAACGCGTCCCGGCAAGCTCGCCTGCAACCAAATCACATGCCCACCGTCCGCAAAATCACCATCATCGTAGCGGTTTTCTATTACGCGCTCTCAGCCATCATGTTCCGAGGCGTGATTGCCAGTATTCCGAGCATTTTGCGCGGCGAGGCCGTCATCAACGCCGATGAACTGGTGCCGTTTTTCAATCCAAACAGCCAGTTTATTGACCAGGCCGCGGGGAAATTCAACCAGCTGACGAACGGTTACGAGTTCCGGGTACGCTATTCCTTCCACACCACCTGGATGCGCTACTACAAAGTGCTGCCGTTTGCCCTGCCCATCGTGGTGCCGACGATTGCCTACGTCGGTTACCTGGCGGTGGCCTGGTTCGTCAAAAAAGTGATGCCCCGCTATAAACCAGAGACGGTTTACACCATCACTGCGGCCCCGGTGCTGGCGATTTTCCTGATCATGGATTATGCCAAGATCACGCACTTTTACACCCTGATCCTGGGCTTTTCCATGTACCTGGCCGCCATCGTGCTGATGACGTATGGCCTGATATTCCCGCAAAAGCAGCCTTACCGTCTCGTCATCGCCGCCTGCCTGATAACCTTGTTCAACCCGGCTGTTCATTATCTCGTGCTGTTTGGGCTATACATGGCCCTGGCAGTTGCCACCCTGCTTGTGGTGGATGGGATCGAAGCGATCCGCGCCGGAACCTGGAGGAATATTTATCGGCCCGCAAAATGGCGCGAAGGCCTGATGATCTTCCGCCGGGATTGGAAACGCCTGTTTCTGGAAGTCCGTTTCTGGCGCTGTATCGGGTCGTTTGCCATGCTGGCCGTGGTCACGCTGCTGCCTTATTATTTATTCGTCAAGTTTTACGCCCTGGCCGGGGTGGCGAATCTCTCCGAAACGGTCCCCGCGGATTACTATTTCATCGTGGATGCCTCCATCGCGCCCGGTCATCTGCTGGCCTTTGACATGGCCGGGATCATGGACAAGTTCACCACTGGCGATTATCTCTCAAAGGTGCCGCGCTGGGCCAACGCCATTTATACCGCGCTGATGCTGATGCCGCTGTTCTACAAGAAAGCCCGCCAGAGCCTGTTCGACTCGGACCCGATGCGCGCCTTGATGATCGTCGTCTACACCAGCACTTTTTTCTCAATGTGGGCCACGCTCGGCTACACCGATCCGCAGTGGATGCCGACGTTTCACCGCACGATTGCATTTATCAGCAACTATGCCAACGGAACCCGCAGCTTTGTCGGCGACCTGATCGTCAGCCTGCTGGCGACGGTGGTTCAGGTACTGCGCTTCCCACATCGCTTTGAATTCATCATGTTCGTGATGGGCTGCGTCATGGTGCCGATATCGCTGGTCTGGCTGGAACATGAAATCAGCCTTTGGGCCAGGTCGACAGTTGTCAGCCGTCATCAACTCATCATTAACGGAAAGCGCAGCGTGGCGCGTCTGACGAAAGCCGGTTTTTTGCCGCTCGCCGTGACGGTGCTGGCGCTTGTTCCGATATTTTCCAACACAGCTTACACAAAAGTCTTTTTCTCAGGGAATTTTAGCAATTTTCTCGCGCCCTACCCGGTTGGCCCGCTCAAGGAAGTCAAAGACGCGCTGCTCAAAATGCCGCCAGGCAAGGTGGTGGTCCTGCCTCCCACCGAAACCGCCAAGGTGGAAGTCGATATCAATGGGGTCGAACACAAATTTATCGACAAGTTCCACATTTACTACCTCGACCTGCCCAGTTACTACTACGGCCTGACCGGCGATTCGGATAACAAGCATGAGTTTTTTCTGCTGCTGCGCGCCCTGTATTACCAGCAACCCTGGTGGATCAACATCGCCCGGGATTTGAACCTGCGCTATATCGTGGTCAACAAGGAATTGGTCGCCAGCACCGTGGGCGGGCAGGAATATTTGCGCGATGTGGAACGAGTCCTGATCCCCGAATTCGACCGGCGCAGCGACTATGTCAAAAAACTGATGGAAAACGAAAGTTACGCGCTCTACGAATTTACCGACCTGCCCAAAGCCGAACGCGTGCCGCTTTACATCGACACCGATTGGAGCACGTTTATCCAAATCCTTTCGCGCAACCTGGAATTGACCCGCTATTACGATTTGCGGCACTCCAACGTAGTCGGTGATTTGGAAAATTACGGCCACCTGACGCTGGTTACAAATGACTTGCACACCTCGATACTGAATCTGTACGAAAAAGCCCACAAAGAGAAGTTTTTCCGCCCCAGCAGCACAATTTTAGCCTTTAACCCCAACCTGATTTCCAGTTCTTATTATTTATCGCCCATGTTCCGGCTGTTCCAATTTTTCTCGGATAGCAAATACAACCGCCTCAATATGATCACCCCCGGTCTGTGGGGCACAATTGAGGGCGGGTTTCTCGGCGTTCCGCGCGCCACCGCCTTACGGATTGATGTGACTCTGCCTGAAGCGGGTGAATATCATCTGCTGCTGCGCGGCGCGGCCTCAAAGAATGAACTTTTGATGCAGTCAAAGCTCTATCGTGAAAAACAATACCTTCTGCTGCAATCTGACCCGACCAACCTGGGATTTTTCGACAAAAGAATGGTGTTCTCCTCCGCTCGAAAGCCATTGGATGTCAGCACCTACTCCCCTGCCGAACTGGGAAAACTCATTCCAACCAATGTGGTGGTCATCAACAGCAAATACCAGTTTTTTGACCTGGGAACGGTCAACGGCGCCAAAGGAAAGTACGCTTTCTATTTCGACAAAATGGATGATGCCCCGCTGCTGGTGGAAGGGCTGCTGCTCATTCCGGAGGATGAGTATCAATCCCTGGCGCTGCCCCCCAATGTTCAGGTAGTGGTAGAGAAAAATTTGTGCTGCGGCCCGGTTGTGATTGAAGGACAGCAGCCGTGACCCTTTCTAAAGACAAAACTTTATGACTCTGCAACACTTTACACGCAATAATGCTAATAAAATAGACGACATGAAAGTCATCTCAATTATCAAGGCTATCATTGCGCGCCTTGAAGCCCTGCTCAACCGCTTGCGTGCGCGTATTCCTGGCTTGCCCAGCAATCGTTCCGTGTTTGCGGCTGCCGGGTTAGCTTTTGCTGTTCTGATACTCCTTGCCGCGTTCCAACTTTTACTTGCCCCCAAACAAAAATTCACAACGTACACGCTGCCCTACGAACAAAACTTCGATGATGTTGACCTGCGCCGCTGGTTCGTTGGAGATGGCGTCTGGACGATCCGGGATACGGCCCTGGCTCAAACTGTCGGCGGAGACACCCCGGGCCAGGCCCACATCCCTTTCAAACTGCCCGAGGATGCGCCCTATCACGCCAGCGTCTACATTACCCTGAAAAAGGATTCGCGCGAAGCCGGCATCTCCTTTAATGCCCAATACCCCGATCTGACATCCAAACAGCACCGGGTCTATCTCTCCCGGCCAGACAAAGACACGCTTGAACTGGTTGCCGGTTACATGGATCAAACCGGCAGTTTTATTACGCAAGTGCAGGTGCCACTTTCCATCAACACCACTGAATTTCGCCTCGACCTGTACGTCTACTCCAATACTTATCTCGTACAGGTCAACGGACAGCGGCTCATAGACGATCGTCCGCTTTTCTATAAGAACGGACTGATCGGTTTCTATACCCTTGGTCCGGCAATTTTCGACACCTTCAAATTGACCGCCGCCGATAATCCCAACCCCGGCAACCTGGTATACACCAGCGATTTCGACCAGGACCCCGGTGGAGCGGGCTGGGTTCCCTTTGCCGGAACCTGGAAAATCGCAGATAAGCAGATGGTGCAATCGGACCCAATCATCATCAACGCCGGAATGGGTTATGAAAGCAGCAGTTTCCAAAATTTCACCTTGCGCGCCACGTTCAATCACCTGAGCGGGCAGGGTGCGGGCGTGTTGTTCAATATGCCATCCCCTTATCAGATCAACGGGGCACACCTCGTGCGTTATTCGGATGAGACAGATTCCATCATTTGGGGCTATTTCGATCCCAACAGCGGATTCAACCGACAGGGATATGTCCCTGTCGCCCCGGCGGGCAGCGGGCCTCACACGCTGCAAATTTTCTCAGGCGATACATCCTATGATTTGTTTCTTGACGACCAACTTCTCGCGCGGGATGTGCCCCTACAAAGCAAACAGGGAAATATTGGGCTGGTCACTTCTGCCGCTTCAGCAGGATTTTCGCTCGTGGAAGTGTATCCGCTATTTGGGGTGACTGGCGATCCCACCGGGCAGCTTACTCCCGTTTCAGCGGCAGGAACCGCTTCTCCGGCAGCCAAACCCAAGTCCACCAAACCCGGCCCTACCAAACCAGGCCCAACAGAAACCGGCCCTGCCAAACCAAGTGCCACCAAAGTCAGCCCTACTAAAAAACCGGCTTCAACAGTTGTGGCAGGCACACAAAATTCTCCCAAAGGCTCGCCCACGGTGATTACGCCAGCCGGTGCCACCATTGGAGGCCAATCTCCCTATCACGGCACCTTTACCGGCAAATTAGCTGACCAGGATTGGGTGGCGATCAGCGGTGATTGGCGTTTCCAGGATGGAAATTTTGTCCAGACGCGAACCGATGGCTATGATCTGACCACCATCTATACCAAAACAGCCTTCAAGAATTTCAGCTACCAGGTTGGGTTGACTCATCAACAGGGCAGCGGCGCAGGATTGTTGTTTAACCTGCCCAACAACGATCGCTTGACCGGCGGAAGCATGGTCCGGTATTCTGATAAGCGTGATAATGCCCTCATCTGGGGCTACTTTGATGCAAATGGCGTTTACAAAAACCAGGGTTACGCCGAAGTCAATCACGCCGGGACAGACCATCACACCCTGCGCGTGACCAGCGGCGATCAATCTTACTCCATCTATCTTGATGATCGCCTGGTTGTCCAGAGCGTTCCATTTATTTCGAAGCAAAACAACGGCTACATCGGCCTGTTGACCTCGGTTGCCAGTGTCACCTACGACGAAGTTTCTGTCGATGGCGTTGGCGCAGCTTTCAAGGGAAATTACACCTCGCTGGATGGTTTCACCGATCAGCGCATTGTCAGTGGCAAGTGGACAATTGGCAATAACACAATCACCCAAACTGTGCCCGATGTAGCCGATTATGTCTGGAACACTGGCGTTCAGGCCTCCCAATATACCGTCAGCGCCAATATCACTTTGCCCAAAGGCACAACCACCATGGGTGGAGGGTTCATCATCAACATGGCTCAGCGCGGCACCAAGAACAGCTCTTATGTTGTCCGGCTGACCAAAGGTGGGCAAGGGATTTGGTGGGGTTCTTACGATGCAGCCGGTAAATTCAAAGGCCAGGGTTCAGCCCCGCTCAAGGCAGATTCGCTCACTTTTCTTGTCAAGATCGTCGTCAATTCTGACAAGATGACCGTTTTTGTAAATGATCAGGAAATCGCCACCGATGTTCCCGTCACAGGCGTTGAAGGTTGGGTTGGGCTGGTATCGTACGGCGGTCCGGTCACCTTTCAGGATGTCCAGCTGGTAGTGGAACAATGAAAGCCCCGCGCTGGCTAACCACGCCCTTGTTCGCTTTCTGTTTGTCACGCCTGTTGATTTTTGGTGCAGGCTTGATCGGCGACACCATGCTCCAGACCGAGGAAGGTCACTGGCTTGCAGCCCCGGGCAGTCCCTTCCTTTCGATGTGGGCCAAATGGGACAGTCAATCTTATGTTGATATTGCCACCAATGGCTACTGGTTTCGCCCCGGACAACTGAGCAATGTCGCCTTTTTTCCGGTTTACCCGATGTTGATGCGTGTCACAGCGCCGCTGGTTGGCGGTAGCGTGGTGCTGGCAGGCTTCATCCTCAGCAACCTGGCCTTTTTGGGCGCGCTGATTTTTCTCTACTTGTTGACCGAAATGGAACTGGACACAGCATCAGCCAAACGAACCGTGTTTTACCTGGCATTATTTCCGACTTCGTTTTTTTTCAGCAGTGTCTATACCGAAAGCACTTTTTTACTGCTCTCATTGGCCACCATGTACTTTGCCCGCCGGCACATGTGGATGCAAGCTGCATTGATTGGGATGCTCTCAGCCGCCACCCGCAACCTGGGTGTTTTAATCTGGGCACTGGTGATGTGGGAATGGCTGCGCGCACAAGGCTGGTCGCTGAAAACTTTCCACTACAAGGAAAGTTGGAGTAACCTGTGGAACGGCTTTCGCCAGCATTGGTTTGACCTGTTCATAATCGCAATCATCCCGCTTGGGTTGTTCGCCTATATGTACTTTTTGAAGATCAATTTTGAACGTCCACTGGCCTTCATAGAGGCCCAGTCCGCCTGGGGCCGCGAAAACATCGGCCCGCTGGCAGTGATACTAAAGAACGTGAAAGTCCTGATGAACAATACGCTCACTAAAAGTTGGCTGACCAATTTCTGGAATACGTCCACCTTATTGATCTTCCTGGCGCTGGTGCCTTTCATCTGGATTCGGATTGGGGAAGGCTACGCCATCTACGTGCTGATCATGTTACTGGTACCCACCGCCAGCGCAACCGGAAGCATCATCCGTTATGTGATCACTGCCTTCCCGGCTTTTATGCTACTTGGCTGGTGGGGCCGCCGCGAAAGCGTTGACCGCATCCTGGTAACCGGATTCGCCGTTCTGCTTGGCATGTTTGTAACCGTTTTCGTAAACTGGATTTTTGTTGCCTGATCGTTTTACCCATGCAAGGAGTACCCATGCCTTACCAGAATTACGCCCAATGGAAAACCGTACCACTCGACCAGGTTCCGCACCTGTCCATCGTCATCCCGGCTTACAACGAACAGGAACGAATCGTCGCCACCATCGGGGCAATTGCCTCGCATGTCTCAGACCTGGGCTTTCCCTGGGAATTGCTGATCGCAGATGATGGCTCAAAAGATCAAACCGTCAAAATCTGCGAAGATTTGGGCCTGGTCAACATGAAGGTACTCAAGGCCCCAAAAAATGGCGGCAAGGGCAGCGCCGTCCAGCGCGGAATGTTAGCCGCCCAGGGAAGCTATGTCCTATTTGCCGATGCCGATAACTCCACGCCGATTGAGGAAGTCTCAAAGCTGCTGGCAAAGCTGGAAAAAGATGGTTTTGATGTGGCGGTCGGCTCGCGCGCAGCCGAAGGCGCCGAGGAAGGCAAAAAGTCGTTTCTGCGCAAAATCCTCAGCGGCGGCCTGCGTTGGATTGTCAAAAACATTTTCCGCATCGGTGTCAAAGACACGCAATGCGGATTCAAAATGTACACGCGCGCAGCTGCGCAAAAACTACACAGCAAACAGACCGTGATGGGCTTTTCATTCGACCTGGAAATACTCTACCTGGCTTCAAAGTTCGGCTACGCTATCGCCGAAGTTCCGGTAGCCTGGGTGGATGCTCCCGGTTCAAAAGTTGACACGCGGAAGGAAGTACAGCGTTTTCTGCGCGACTTATTCAGAATCTGGCTGAATGATATGAACGGTTTATACCGGGAAACAAAGAATTAGCGCATCGAGGAGAGTTTATGCGAATCGCGATGATTACCACCCACCCGCCCTCAAAAGGCTCATTAAACGAGTACGGCTTTCACCTGGTCCGCAACCTGCTGCTGAAACCGGAAAGCGTTTCAGAATTGGTTTTGTTAACGGATGAACTGCCAGAGGGGCAGTCTTACTCCATCGGACAGGAACCAGGTCCGGTTCCGGTCCGCGTCCAGACGTGTTGGAAGTTCGGGGCGTGGAATAATGCCCTTCGAATCCGCAAAGCCGTGCGGGAGATAAATCCAGATATCGTTTTCTTTAATATTCAATTTGCTTCGTTTGGTGATAAGAAAATCCCCGGCGCGCTCGGTTTGCTGACTCCCTGGTTGGTGCGAAAAAGCGGTTTCAAAACGGTGGTTTTGTTGCATAACATCATGGAAACGGTCAACCTGAAATCGGCAGGCTTCGGAGGCAATCCGCTGATCGAAAGCATCATCCGACTTTCGGGGAATGTGATCACCCGTTTTCTTCTAACCGCCAACCGGGTGGCTGTCACCATCCCGAAATATGTCGAGATTTTGGAAAGCACGTACGGCGCGAAAAACGTGATTCTTGCGCCGCACGGCTCCTTCGATGAGCCGACGAATACCCAACCAAACACAATGCCCGGCGGTGTGCCCAATATCATGACGTTTGGCAAATTTGGCACCTATAAAAAGGTTGAAATCCTGCTCGAAGCCTTTGAAAGTCTTTTACCCGACCACCCCGGGGCCAAACTGGTCATCGCCGGAACAGACAGCCCAAATATGAAGGGCTACCTGGACGGGGTAAAAGCGCAGTACGCGCATGTGCCCAATGTGCATTTTACCGGTTATGTTTCAGAGGAAGATTTGCCGCTTATTTTCGGGGCGGCGTGGGTGGTGGTTTTTCCATACACCAGCACCACTGGCAGTTCAGGCGTCCTGCATCAGGCAGGCGGATACGGTAAAGCAGTGGTGCTGCCCAATCTGGGAGATTTGGCGGAACTGGTGCTGGAGGAAGGTTACGACGGCGAGTTCTTCGAACCGACAGATGCCGCCAGCCTGGCAGATGCCATCCGCCGCGTCATTGACTTCCCGGAACGTCAGCTTGAAATCGGTTCACGCAACTTCATGGCATCCAACGGCCTGCCCATCAGCGATGTGGTGGACTGGTATTTGATCCATTTCGATGAGTTGCTAAAAGGGCGCTAAAAATTAGCGTTGATTCTTTTGAGATCGTCAATTCAATCCATATTTCGAGAGGCGCTATGGACATCAAAAAAACATCCAACGGAAGTGTTCAAATTCTCCAACTCAAAGGTCGCTTCGACGCGCATGAGGTGGGGCCGGTGAAAGATTGGCTCAAGGAACAGGCCGATTCAGGCTACGTGCGGCTGGTGGTCAACTTGAGCGAAGTCAATTTTATTGACTCATCGGCGCTTTCCACGCTCGTGCAAGGGCTGAAACACTGCCGTGAAAAAGGCGGTGATTTAATGTTGTGCAACCTGCAGCAGCCAGTGCGCGTGATCTTTGAACTGACCCGACTCGATAAAGCCTTTGGAATTTACCCCAGCGAACAAGCCGCAATCGGAATCAATTAAGTGCAACGATGCTAACGGTAGAAAAGGGTTTAATGGTTGCCAATTCTTACCATAATCTGCAAAAAGAGTTTCAATCCATTGCCGCGGGCTATGTCCACGTTGGCGCAAGTTGCGTGCGCCTGCTGGAAGCAGATGCTGTCCTGGATTCCTTTCCAGCAGACGCTGGCATCACTGGCCCGACAATCATTGCCCAGGCAAATGCCTTAAACCTATCGCTTCACATCCATGGCATCTCGGGCAAACTCTGGCAATCAACCGCCGATACTGTCATCAACCTGTTCGCCAACCTGCTGAACGCCGAAACCGGGCTTGAAAGCCTGACCGCCGCCCTGGTCGAAAGCCAGGATCGGCTCATTGCGCTCTATGAATTGACGCAGGCCTCCCGCCGCACGCTCGAAATCTCGGAACTGCTCGACCTGGTCATCGGTGAATCATGCCAATTGCTCGACGGAATTGGCGGGTTTATCATCCTGATCCAGCCCGGCCAATCGGCCATCATTCGACAGATCTCCCCGCAGCCAATGCTCGAAGCCCACATTCAAGTTGCCGCCACGCTCTATCGCCACGACACAACCCGTCATACCTTTCGAGACTCCAACACCGTGCCGGTCAGCCTGCGAAACCTGATGATGGTCTCACTCCCGGTGATGGAACATGTATTTGCAGCCTTGGGCATTTATAACGCCACTGGCGAATTCACATCTCCGGATATCAAACTCGCCCAGGCCATTGCAGACCAAACCGGCGCCCAGCTTGAAAATGCCATCCTGTATCAACAGGCCCTGGCCCGTACCCGCCTGGAAACTGAAATGGATCTGGCCCGACAGGTGCAAACCGCCCTGTTGCCACAATCCATCCCAACCTGCGACGGATTCGATATTTACGCCACATCGGTCCCCGCTCTGCAGGTTGGCGGAGATTTCTTCGACATCATCACCCGCCCTGAACACCCGCTCACGCTGTTTCTCGGCGATGTCACCGGGAAAGGCATGCCCGCCGCCCTGCTGATGACCATGACGCGCACCGTAGCCCGTTCTGCGGCGCGCAATATGCCCTTCACCGAACCCAATCAACTGGTTACCAGACTAAACAGCGACCTGTTTGATGATTTTTCCACCGTCGGGATGTTCACCACGGCCTTTATCGGGTTGCTGGATTCAGCCACCCGAAGCTTCTTATACTGCAACGCCGGGCAAAGTCCCATCCTATACTTTCCCGTCGCGCAAAACCCCATCCTGCTCGAGGCGGCCGACATCCCGATCGGCATTTTCGACAGCTACAAATACACCACCCAAAGCCTGAGCCTTGCACCTGACGATATGTTCGTCATCGCATCTGATGGCTTTCCCGAATCGCGCAATGAGTCGGGCGAAATGTTCGGCTATGAGCGTATGAAGCAAACCCTCGCCGAATCTCGTTCGCTTTCCGCCAGAGAAATTACAGAAAACCTATTTTCGGCCGTCAACATATTCACTGGCAGCCATCCGCAAGATGATGACCGGACAATCATAATTCTCAAAGTCAACCAAAACATGAACAATCAAAACATGAGCATCCAGGCCACTTATGAAGCCATCCGCCAGCCCGCCGAACAATTGCGCATACTGTTAGCCGCGGCGGCCGTGCCAGATGACCTTGCCAGCGGCTGCGAACTGGCCTTGACCGAATTACTCACCAACCAGATAGATCACGCTTGTCTGGGAGATGACTCACAAACGATCGCTGTCAGCCTGACCATCGCAAATCAACAGATCAGCATCCAAACCAGCGACCGCGGCATTCCAGCCGTCATTGATCTGGCGGCTGTCAAAATGCCTGACCCATCCGAATTAGCCGAGAGCGGCTACGGCATTGCGCTCATCGAGATGCTGATGGATTCAGTCCAGTACGAATCAAAAGATGGAAAAAACATCTGGCTGCTAAAAAAGAATTTGGCTGCTAACTAACCTGTTCCACGTCGGAGTACCAATGCCTTTACAACTGAACACCACTGAACATTTTCTTAAAATCGTCGCCATTACACTCAATGGACGTCTCGATGCTTTTGAAGCCCCCGCCTTGCGTAAAATCTGTGACGACTATGTCAGTCAGGGCGTAAATCATTTCGTCTTTGACCTGACGGATGTCAGCATGCTCGACTCGGCCGGGCTGGCAGTACTCGTCAGCGTACTCAAACGAGCCCGCCTGGCCGAGGGTGATGTGCGCCTGATCTGGCCGCGCGAAGAAGCGGCGGCGCGCATATTAAGACTGACCAAGTTCGATCAAGTCTTCACTTCCATTCTGCCAGAACAAATCATTCCCAAAGGTTTCTAGTTATATGACAAAAATTTTAATTGTCGATGACGATCCCAACAGCCAGCGCGTTCTGAGTTATACCCTGCGCAAAAATGGCTATGAAGTGAGCATCGAATCCAATGGCAAAGTAGGTTTGGCGGCGCTGCTCCAAACTCCATTCGATCTGGCAATTCTGGATATCGCCATGCCAGTGATGGACGGTTTGACGCTGCTGCGGCACATCCGTTCAGAAGAATCCACCCGCTCAATACCGGTCATCATCCTGACTGCCAGTGGGGATTTCCAGGAACAGCTGACGGCGGAGAAAGACGGGGCAAACTATTTTTTACTCAAGCCCGCCAGCTCACGCACCCTGCTCGAAACGGTGCAACACGTCCTGGGCAGCAAATGATCCAACCTTGCCAAGCCAGATGAAAAAATTCCTGCAATCGCCATTGGCCAGTTCCAGCCTGGTGCTGATGATCAGCATGACGGTGGTCAACGCTGGCAACTATGTCTACAACCTGATTCTGGGTCGTTGGCTGGGGCCTGCGCTTTTTGCTGATTTGTCTTTAATTGTCACCTTGTTGCTTGTGATCACCTTCGTCACGGTTCCGCTGCAAATGACCACGGCCCGTTACGCCGCCATCCATCTTGCAGATGGAAATCTAGCCGCTTTGGCGGCCACAAGGCTTTGGGCGCAGCGCATGGCGATCGGGTTTGGGCTGCTATTCGTCGCCATCTTCGCGCTCGGGTCGCCGCTCTGGCAGGCCTTTTTCAAAACCGCCTCACCCATCCCATTCATCATCTTTGGCATAGCGCTGCCGTTCAGCCTGCTGCAAGGCGTGGAACGCGGCACCCTGCAAGGGCAGATGCGCTTCGGCGTTTTGGCTGTAACTTATCAGGTCGAGATGTGGTCACGCCTGTTAATCGGCGTGGGGCTGGTAGCGTTGGGGATGTCGGTCAACGGCGCGGTACTCGGCATCAGCCTTTCCTTTGTGGCGACCTGGCTTTCGGCCAGGCTGGCAGTTGGGAATCGACTCCCCGCAGCTGTTTTCCCGGAAAAAGAGACCCGCGCCGCACTGACAGCTTTTGCCTTGCCGGTATTGGTTTCGCAGCTTGGGCAAATCCTGATCAATAACAGCGACGTTTTGCTGGTACGCTGCTTCTACCCGGCAGAAACTGCCGGACAATACGCCGCCCTGGCGCTGATTGGAAGAATCGTCTTTTTTGCCACCTGGTCGGTAGTCACCACCATGTTCCCGATTGTGGCCCAAAAACACAAGAAAGGTGAGCCGCATCGGCACTTGCTTTGGGCTTCGCTGGGAATTGTCGCCAGTATTTCAGTGCCGATCGTATTCCTGACACTCACCTTTCCCGAGAGCATTGTGAACCTGTTGTTTGGCAAGCAATATACGGGCGTGGCCTCGCTATTATGGCTTTACGCTTTGGCAACTTCGCTCTATGCGCTTGCCAACGTGGTCGTCAATTATCGGCTTTCGCTTGGCGCAGGCAAAAGCACCGGACTGGTGATCGCCGCCGGTACAGCCCAGATATTGGGCATTGTGCTATTCCATGCGAGCCTGGCCCAGGTCGTTTGGGTACAGGTGGATGTCATGGCTGCTCTGTTTATCTTATTGCTTGGCTATTATTTCATCAGCGAAAAAAGCGCGGGAACACAACCGAAACAAACTGCCTGACTTCCTGTAATTCCATCCAATGTGTATTTCCGCGATTGCTTGCGCTCAACGCAATCAGGTAGCGGCCATAAACTGAATTTACTCATTTCTCACTGTTTTTCTCTGGAGGCTATATGGAACATACTTACGCAGTGATCATGGCAGGTGGTGGCGGCACGAGATTATGGCCGGTCTCACGCAAGAATAAACCCAAACAGCTGCTTCCGCTGCTGGGCGAGGAAACCCTTTTGCAGAGCACCGTCACCCGCCTGACCAATCTTTTCCCACCAGAGCGGATTTTAATCGTGACCGTTTCTGACCAGATCGCAGAAATGCGCGAACAGGTGCCATCCATCCCCGCTGAAAATTACTTGATTGAGCCGGGACCGCGCGGAACCGCTTCAGTGGTCGGGCTGGCAGCGGCCATCCTGCATCAACGTGACCCGCAAGCCGTCATGGTCATACTGCCATCTGACCACCACATCCGTAACACAGATCTATTCCATTACCTGATGCACACCGCCTTTGACGTGGCCGCGACAAACTACCTTGTCACGCTAGGCATTACTCCCACCACACCATCCACAGCCTATGGCTATATTCAACAAAGCCTACCGCTTGAGGAAAAGTTCAATTACCCGGTTTACCACGTCAAACGATTCACTGAAAAACCAGATGAAAGAACCGCCCAGCAAATGATCCGCACCGGCGATCATTCCTGGAACAGCGGCATGTTTATCTGGAAAACAGAACAGATTCTGGCTGAATTCGCCCGACAAATGCCCGAGCTTTATTCCGTGCTGCAGCGTATTTCCGACACCACCGCACCTGAACGCGAATCTGTTATCCAAGCGCTGTGGCCCGATCTGAAAGTGGAAACCATCGACTACGGCATCATGGAAAAAGCCGAACGGGTGGCGGTACTGCCCGCCAGCGGACTCGGTTGGAGCGACGTCGGTTCATGGGATTCCCTGTTTGAAGTTCTCCTGCCCGATATGAACGGGAATATCTCCATCAACGGGCAGCACCTTGCACTGGAAACCCACAATACGCTGGTTTTTGGCGAGGGCAATGAACGCCTGATTGTCACCATTGGCATTGATGACATGGTTGTCGTAGATAGGGGCGACGTGCTCTTAATCTGCAAATCTGACCAGTCACAACAGGTGCGCACCGTAGTCGCCCATTTGAAAAAGCATCGTCAAGAAACCTATCTATAATCAAAATGCTCGATATATTGCTTTCACTCAGCTCTGATGCCATCCTGCTCTTTGATGAACAGGGAAATATTGTACGCGCCAACCCGACGGCCGTAAAAATATTTGGCTATCAAACAGAAGAGCTGACTGGCCAAACACTTGAATTTTTACTCCCGGAACGCTTTAAGAAAAGGCACAAAAACCTTTTCGGAAAATTCCTATCCAGCAGTGAAAATCAGCGCGCCATGGGAGAATTCCGTCAATTGGCAGGCCGGCGCAAAGATGGAACAGAATTTCCGCTCGAAGCCTCGATTGGCAAAGACGAACTCGACGGCCAAATGTTGGCTATCGCCATCCTGCGTGACCTTTCAGATATTGAGTCAGCCCGGGCTGAATCCGATCTTTCTGCCGGGGTGCTGGGAGCAATCGGCAACCTGGTGCTGGTCTCCAATAGCGCCGGACATGTCACCTACGTCAGCCCTTCGGTGAAAAAATTGCTCGGCTACGAACCGAACGAACTGCTTGGCGACGGCTGGTGGAAAATGGAACGTGATTCGAACGGCGACGTTAGCGCGGAGCGCGCCTATGTAATGCAAGCCGCCGCCGGGAAAATCGCCGTCGATGGGCAGCCTTACGAACATCGTCTGAAACACAAGGATGGCAGCTGGCGGATCTTTATGCTGGCCGATGCCAAAGGTCCGCAAGATTTACTGATTGGGATCGGTACAGACATCACCCTGCTCAAAATCTCGGAAGCGGCGCTCAAGGAAAGCGAGGCGCGTTATCGACAGGCCATCAGCGCCGCGGATGCGGTGCCGTATGACTTGGATTACACCCTTAATCAATACACCTTTATCGGTGAGGAGATTGAGCGCATCACCGGTTTCAACCGCCAGGAATTGACTCCTGAAAAATTCCAAACTCTGATCAAAGAATCAATCACGCGTGGTAAATTCGAAGGCATCCCCGCCGACGAAGCCATTCAGCGTGTGCGCGCTGGAGATTCGGACGGTACCTGGCGCTGTGATTATCGCATCATCACCAAATCAGGCGAAACGCGCTGGCTTTCAGATACCTCGATTCAAGTCAACGATGCCAACAGACAATTTTTCGGTTCGATTGGAATTCTGCAGGATATCACCGCCCGCAAACAAGCTGAGATGCAACTCCAACATGAACGGGACCTGTCCATTAACGTGATGAACAATATGGGCCAGGGATTAACGATTACCAACGCAGAGAACCATTTCGAATATGTCAACCCGGCTTACGCGGCCATGCTCGGTTACAAACGAGATGAATTGATTGGTAAAACACCATTTGATTTAGCCTCCCCTGAAAATCAGGCCACGCTGCAGCAAAACGGCGCCGTGACAGAAAAAGGCGAGATAGCCACCTACGAAACCCGTCTGCGCCACGCAGATGGCGCCGAAGTATTCGCCCTGGTTGCCAGCGTTCCCCAATGGGCGGATGGCAAGTATTCAGGAGCAATTACCGTCGTTACCGACCTGACCGAACGCCGGTTGATGGAAGACGCCATTCGAGAAAGCGAAGAATCCATTCGGGCGTTGTACAACATCGCATCATCCCAACAAAATTTTGAGCAAAAGATTCAGGCGCTTTTGCAGATGGGCAAAAACCGCTTTAATCTATCGCATGGCATTCTTTCATATGTTGAGGCTGACCAATATTTTATCGTCGCCGCCGAAACACCCGATGATTCGCTTCACCCAGGCGACGTAGTTTCTCTTGGAACAACCTATTGCCGTGATACCCTGCTGGTCAATGCCCCGCTGGGAATTGAGAACGCATCCGCCAGCAACTGGGCCAATCATCCCTGCCATCAGACCTCCAAATTCGAAGCCTATCTGGGCGTTCCACTGCTTGTTGCTGGAGAAGTTTACGGCACGCTTAATTTTTCAAGCCGGGAACCTCGTAAAAAAACCTTCACCAGCACCGATAAAGACTTCATCCGCTTGATGGCTCAATGGATCGGCGCTGAAATTGAGCGCGTTGAGGCCTCACGCCGTCTAAACGCCTATGCCAACGAAATCGAAGCCAATAACAAGGATCTGGCCCAGGCTCGCGACCGCGCCCTGGAGACCTCCTACCTGAAAAGCGCATTTTTAGCGACCATGAGTCATGAAATCCGCACCCCGATGAATGCCATCATCGGCATGAATGAACTGCTTTTGGACACCGATCTTGACCCTGAACAAAGAGAATTTGCCAGCGTGGTCGGCAATTCTGCTGAAGCCTTACTCACCATTCTCAATGATATTCTCGACTTTTCAAAAATCGAAGCCGGGAAGCTGGTCATTCGGCCCGAAATATTTCAACCAAGAATGATGATCCACGAAGTTGTGAAACTGTTTAGCGCCAAAGCGGCTGAAAAGGATCTTCCGCTCAATTGGAGTATTGCGCCCGGAATTCCGGAAAAACTGCTCGGTGATGCCGGGCGCATTCGGCAGGTGCTCACCAACCTGCTCAGCAACGCCATCAAATTCACTGAACATGGCGCTGTCAATGTAAATCTAAACGGCACAGCCATCAGCGAAGGCATCATGATGACCACCTTCACTGTTCAAGATACTGGCATCGGCATCCCGAAACACCTGCACGCCAAACTCTTTGAGCCGTTCACTCAGGCCGATGGCTCCGTAACCCGAAAATATGGCGGAACCGGCCTGGGATTGGCAATTTCACGTAGAATCGTTGATTCGATGCAAGGGGAAATCGGATTAGAATCAAACGAGGAACAGGGTACCAGTGTTTGGTTTACCCTGCCGCTCGGGAGAATACCAACTACCAGCCATCAACCCGTCAGCCTGCCTACCGTGCCCGAAGATTCAGCAACGCCCGAAGTTGATCACACCACCATCCGAGACGAATAAACCGGGTTTGATCGCTGAGAACAACCAGAGTAGAACGGAAATTCGAATGACAGAATCCGTGATTGGGAATACAATAACATAAGGCAGGAAAAAACTTGGCTAACGAGGGAAATCTACGCTGGAATACTCTTTTTTCTGAGGAAGGCAGGTAAAAATGGATTTTAATAATCCAGGTATCGTTACCAAAAGCCTCGCGGCAAAGCATCCGAAAATTCTGATCATCGATGACAATCTGAATTTTTTATTTGGAATATCAAAGATGTTACTCAAGGCAGACTTTGATGTCGCCACTGCCAGCGACGTAATGATCGGTATCAAAAAAGCGCAAACCGAACTCCCTAATCTAATTTTATTGGATGTAAGTATGCCTTCCATGACAGGTTTTGAAGTCAAAACTAAACTGGAAATAAATCCGATTACAAAAAGTATCCCCGTCATCTTTCTCACTGGGCTCGATGATCGATTGCACACATTGAGTGGGCTCAGTGTGGCGGAAGATTATATTACCAAGCCATTCGATGCCGAAATCCTGGTCGCACGGATCAAGGTTGTCCTACGAAGACAGGATAAATAGGCCGATCGTAATCCAAAAAACGGGCCACCAACCCTGAAAATCGAATAAAATCTGGGGCAATCTGCCAGACCAGGGAGATTAAATTCAGCCACCCCCAAGGCTCTTATTCATTGGTATGATTGCCGAGTCGCTGAAAAATAAGTTCTCAAATGGTTATCATTGAGTTTGGATTTTTATATCTTATTCCCTGTGAACGTGTGTGTGTTTTTTTTATAGAAGAGGTGAAGGATGAATGGCGCAAAAACCATCCTGGTAATTGATGATGACCAAAAACTCTCCTTTGGACTGGTGGCGGTACTTCGCCGGGCCGGCTTTCAAACGAAAACCGCCAGCTCAGGCGCCGAAGGATTAAAATCGATTCGGGCAGAAAAGCCGGATGTTATCCTGTGCGATATCATGATGCCGCCTCCCAACGGGATCCAGTTAAAAAAAGAACTGTCGAATGATCCCGAAACCAGGCGCATCCCCTTCCTGTTCCTGTCTGCCAGAACCGCGCAAGTTGACAAGTTGGCCGGATTGGAAAATGGGGCCGACGATTACATCACCAAACCTTTTGAAGTGAATGAACTCTTAGCACGCATCCAAGCCATCCTGCGGCGCGATATGCTGGGGCGCGAGCGTGGCATTCAAGAAAGTGCTGCAAACGTGGATAAGTTGCGCACCAGCATTTCGGCCAATTTAAGCCATGAAATGCGAACACCGCTGACAATCCTGATGGCCACCCTTGATCTGGTGATGAGAGAAAAATTCACCGAAAACAACGCCGAGTTAAGTGAATACGTAAAAACCGCCAGCAACAGTGCCCTTCGACTCAAATTTTTGATTGAGGACCTTGAACTGCTTTACGACATGGCTCAAGACAAGCTGGGCACTACGCGCGAAAGAATTGATGTTCAGTATCACATTCACGATGCGATTGAACAAGTTGCAAAAGCCTGGGAAAGCAAACTTTTAGAAGTTAAGGTGTCGATCAACCCGGATGTGGTCATCTTTGCTCCTCAACGGGAATTTCGCCATGCGATCGCTCACCTTATCGATAATGCCTGCAAGTTCAGCCCTAAAAAAGGCAAAGTGATTGTTTCCGTGCAGCCCAATGGAATGGGTGGCTGCTTCCTAGAGGTGTCGGACCAGGGACCTGGTATCCCGCTGGAGCTGCGGGAAAAAGTGTTCGAGCGCTATTACCAGATCAGCCAGGGAGATACCCGCCAACATGGGGGCCTCGGGATTGGCCTGACACTTGTCCGCGCTTTTTCCCAATCGGTGAAGGGGGATGTTCAGATTATGGACAGCCCGGTCGGGTGCCGGGTTCGGATGGTTTTGCCGCCAATTGAATTGGATTAGCGCCAAAAGGTAGATTTCCCCGCTGGAATTTTTTCAAAAAAACTGATTTTCGTCGGCCCTGCCAGATTTTTTCGCAGGGCCGATGTTTTTGTTGCGATTGAGCGCAACTCGCCCGATCACAGCCCGATTAAAAAGTTAATGATCAAGCGGTTGATCTCTTCCGTCGCTTCCAGGTGCGGGCGGTGTCCCAGGCCTGCTAGAGGGACGGCCCTGATTTCAACCATATCTTCGACAAGCAGGGGCAGCATGGACATGTCAAGGAGATGATCATCCTGTCCCCACAGAAACAGGCTGCGGATGGGCAACAACGGCAGTTCGGGGGTCAGGTCAGCGATGGTGGGCAGAACACGCCGATTAAACGGAGAAGTCCGCAAAACATCCGTCATAATTCTCTGCTCAAGGGCCGGGTCAAACTTTTTGGGGATTCCAAGCAGCTGACGGCGCGTCCAGTTTGGGGCAAATCGTTCAGCAAGACTCTCCCAAAAGGGATAGCGGTCAAGACTCATCACCAGCGGGGAGATTTGCTCCGGCATGATCAGCGGATTGATCAGAATCAGCCGAAAAACTTTGTAGGGATGACCCAGGGCATAACGCAGGCACAAATACGCGCCGAAACCGTGCCCGATCAGAATTGGCGCGCGGGTAAGGTTGAGACTGTCCACCCAACGCCGAAAAGCGGTGAAGTGCATCTGGGCATAATAACGGCTCGCATCTTGCGGGTGCGGGCTTTGACCGTGACCGAACAGGTCACAGGCATAGGCCTTATGGCCGGAAATCACCAATTCCGGGATGAGCGCATCCCAATCATTCAGAGATGCGTTCAGATCGTGGACAAGCAAGGCCGGATGACCAAGTTCTCCTTCAACGATTGTGCTCAGGGTTAGAAAATCGACAGGTTCCACGCGCAAAGATTATATCAACAGAAACCTCCCGTGGCAGGCGGGAGGTTTGGGAAAGCACGGGAAATTTAGCGGATCAGCTGCGACGGCGGCCCCCACTGACCAGGCTGACATAGTACAGCAATTGCATGACGGAAGTAACCAGGGCGGCCACATAAGTGAGCGCCGCTGCGTTTAAGACGCTGTTCACGCCTGCTCGCTCTTCCTCGCCGACAATGATGCCAGAATCCGCCAGCATGCGCTTGGCGCGGGCTGACGCATCAAACTCTACCGGCAGCGTGGCCAGGGAGAAAACAGCACCCGCCGAGAAGATGATCACGCCCAGCCAGGCGATTTGTGTCCAGCCGATAAACATACCCAGCATAATCAGAATCCAGCCCAGGTTTGAGCCGATGTTGACCGCCGGAACCAGCGCGGCGCGCAAGCGCAGCGGCAGGTAATCTTCGGAATCTTGCATAGCATGACCCAGTTCGTGGGCGGCAATCGCTAGCGCAGCCACGGAAGGGGTGCTGGCAACACCCTGCGAAAGATTCAGCACTTTTGTGCGCGGATCGTAGTTATCGGTCATTTGACCGGCAATCGCTTGAATTTGGAGGCCGTATAGCCCACTCGAGGAAATCAGGCGCTGGGCGGCCTGCGCACCAGTCAGACCAGAGCGCGCGCGCACCTGGCTCCATTTGTTATAAGCCGATTTGACATACCAGCTGGTAAGCCCCATCAGGATAAAGGCCGGGATCATATAGATCAGGTAGTTAATATTGAAGAACATTTTGTTCCTCCTTTCTTATTGAATTACGTTGCAAAGCGCCAAAAGTTGTTACTTGAGCATTTCCAACAATGTACTGACTGCCGCATCCAGCTGGGGATCGCGATTGGCGTCAAAATCTTCCTTGGTCATCTTGACAACGACTTCCGGAGTCAGGCCCACTTTATGGATGGTGCGATCTTTAGGCGTCAGCCATTTGGCGATGGTGATACGCACCGCGCCCTGATTGTCGGATAGCGGAGTCCAGATTTGGACGGAGCCTTTGCCGTAAGTTGTCACACCGACAAGTTTGCCGCGACCATAATCCTGGATTGCGCCGGAGACGATTTCAGACGCCGAGGCAGTGCCTTCATTCACCAATACAACCAGCGGAATATCTGTCGCCAGGCCGCCGGGGATGGCGTCAAATGAATCAGTTTTTCCATCGCCATATTTTTCCGAGACAATCACCCCGCTCTTGACAAACTGCGAAGCAACCTCGACCGCCGTTTGCAGATATCCGCCGCCATTATTGCGCAGGTCAAGGATCATGCCCTTGGGATTTTGAGCCTTAAGCTCTTTGATGGCGACAATCAATTCCTTAGTGCTGTTCTCGCCGAAGGTATTGAGTTTGATATAAGCAATGTTATTATCCAGCATTTTGCTTTCAACGCTGGGAACGACAATATGCGCGCGGGTCACTTTCACATCAAAAGGATCCTCGCCAGCGCGCATGATGGTCAAAGTCACTTCCGAGCCGGAAGGACCCATCACTTTTTGGATGACCAGATCGGCGGGCGTGCCGGTCATATCAACACCATCGACCTTGACGACTTTGTCGCCCGCCTTTAAACCGGCTTTTTCGGCGGGAGAATGGGGCATGGGACTGACAATTGTCAGGTAATCGCCCTGCGAATCAACCCAGGCGCCGATGCCGTCATACTCACCCGAAAGCGAGGTGTTGGCCTGGGTAAACTGGGATGGATCCATGTAAGACGTATGCTGATCTCCCAGTGCAGCCAGCATGCCAGTAATGGCGCCGCGCATCAGCTTGGTGTCATCGACCGGTTGATCCACATATTGACGATGAACCAGATCCCATGTCTCCCAGAAGGGAGAAAAAATTGCTTTCAAGTTATCGGGAGTGGCTTCATTCGCGCCGGTTGGCGTGGCAAGCGGTTCCTGCAAAGGCGTGCCGATAAATGGCAGTTTATCCAAAGCAGAGAATTGGGTGAAATGCCCGGCAACAAAGCCGCCGGAAAACGCACCTGTCAGCAAAACGACAGAGACAAAGGCGATCAGGGTGTACTTGATGAATACTTTCACGGTTACCTCCAAAATTTACTCTACAGGTATAACATCCGCGGATTAATTCTTGATGAAAGGTACGGCAGATTTTGTATGAGATGTGTATGAATGAGCCGCTCAGGGAGTCTTATCTTCATCCTGTTTTGATTTTAGCTCGCGCACGCGTTCGCTGAGTTCGCGCAGGCCTTCGTCTTCTTTTTTCCAGGGTTTGGAAGCGTCGCCAAAGTTTTTGAAGATGTCCATTTTGATGCCGCGCGTTCCACGCACCATGCCCAACATCAGCAGGTTGGAACCAATCAGCACCACGGCCAGAATCACCAGCACAATCCAAACTTTTTCGGTATGCATCTTTACCTATCCTTTAGGAGCTGTGGAAGTTGAGTCCAATCCGTCAGCGTGGCATCAGCGTCGGGATGGGGGCCAGCCGCCCCGCACAGGATGGAGAAAATTCCCTGCTGGCGGGCGGCGCGCGTGGTGCGGGGTAAATCGTCGAGCATGGCGCAGCGTTTCGGATCAGTTTCCCCGGCAATTTTCAGCGCAATTCCAAATGATTCGGGCATCGGCTTGCAGTAAGGCTCAATCGCGATCACATCCACAATCCCGGCGAAGCAATCCTCCACATCCAGGATGCGCAGCACCCGTTTGGCGTGGTTGACATCGGCGTTGGTGAAGATAAATTTGCGAGCGGGCAGCGCTTCCAAAACGGAACGCAGCCCCGGGTTGGGATGGATGTAATCCGTCAGCGGCACATCATGGACGTAGGCCAGAAAATCCAGCACATCAAAAGAATAATGCGTCTGCAGTCCGCGCAAAGTGGTGCCGTATTGCTCGAAGAATTTCTGGCGCATTGACGGAACCTGATCGGCAGGAATATGCAGCCGGTCAATCATGTATAGGCCAATGCGGCTCTTGATTTCCGGCCACAGGCCGGAATCGGCGGGATAAAGGGTGTCGTCCAGGTCAAACAGCAAAGTTGTAATGGTCACGGCGCGATTATACCGTACCGGGCGGCGATGTTATGGCGTGGGCGTGGCGGTTGGCAGCGCTTTGAGATGCGTTTCGAAAAAGTTGGACATGCGCAGCTTGAGCTTGACCCCACTGTTGCCCACAAAGACATGATCCATGCCTTCGTAATAGTAACAATTGACGGTTTTCTGGAGACTTTTGAGCTGTTCACAGGTCTTTTGCGACCAGCTGACCGGGATGGTCGAGTCGACCAGGCCATGATGGATATCCACGGCGGCGGTGATGTACTGGTAAAAATTCTGTGGCGAGGTGGCCTGAAAAACAAGCGGCGACAGATTCAGCACAGATTGGGCGTCAGCATCTCCGGCGGCGGCTAAAAATTGAGCGTTGAGATAGTCGTCGCCGCCCATCGGGGAATACAGGAAAGCGGCATCCACATCCGGGCTGACGGTGAGCACACGCAGTGCGACGGCTCCGCCCATGCTAAAAGCCCACAGGCCCAGCCGATCGTGATTGGCGCGTTTCAAGAGGCCGTGCCCGGCTCCATCTTTGACCACTGCGATCAGGTTAAGCACATCGATCGCCATGCCCGTCATAAACAGGTTATCGCCCTTGTCAGATGGCTGATAATTCCGCAAATTGGGATGGATGACAATATACCGGTCGGCGGCATACATCCCAGAATAAACAGTATCCTGCGCGAGGATGCTGTATCCTTCAGGATCTGAGTGACCATGCAGCATGAGTATCACCGGGAAATGCCCGTCGCCGCGCGGCACGTCGGCATAGCCATAAATCTGCAACCCATCGCTCGGGTAGCAGATGGTGTAGCGGGTGAAAATATTGTTTTCCTGCGTTGTTTCCAGCACTTCCAACTCGCCACCACCGTAAGTGCGCGTGCGCAGCGCCTGGATGCCATATTGGGCAAAAGTCTCCGGCGCGGGCGTCACAGTCGGTTCCGGCGTCCACGTGGGGGCACGGGTGGGCGTGGGATACGGCGTGACAGTTGGCGCGGGCGTCAAAGTCGGCGGGCGCAGCGTGGAAGTTGGGGCAGGCGTCAACACCGGCGCGCAAGCCATCAGCGCGCTCAGCATCAACAGGACAGCGATTTGTTTCAGACACAGCCTCATACCATTTATTATATTCTGCCTCGGGTTATAATCGACACATGCCAATACTCCTACTCGCCCCCGAAGTTGCCTCCCAAATTGCCGCCGGAGAAGTGGTCGAACGACCGGCCTCGGTTGTCAAGGAACTGGTCGAGAATGCGCTTGATGCGGGCGCTAAAACCGTCACCGTCACCATCCAAGAAGCCGGTCGACGCCTGATCGAAATCGCGGACGATGGCGCGGGCATCCCCGCCGCCGAACTGCCGCTGGCAGTGGAACGTCACGCCACCAGCAAACTGCAAAGCGCCAGCGACCTGTTCCACATCCACACGCTCGGGTTTCGCGGCGAAGCGCTGGCTTCGATCGGCTCGGTATCGCGGCTGACCATCACCAGCCGGGTGGAAAGCGCCACCGCCGCCGCCCGCATCCGCGTGGAAGGCGGCCTGATGGGCAAAATCGAGCAGATAGGCGCGCCAGTCGGCACGACCGTCCGCGTGGAGGACCTGTTTTACAACGTCCCTGCGCGCTTGAAGTTCTTAAAGCAGGATATGACTGAGCGGCGCGCCATCGACGGGCTTTTGGCCCACTACGCACTCGCCTACCCGTCGGTGCGCTTCCGGTTAATGGACGGTGCCACCCCGACGCTGCAAACCTCGGGCGACGGCGACCGCCGCGCCATCCTGGCCACCCTGTACGGCGTGGAGGTGGCCAAACAAATGCTGGAAGTATTGTCCGAGGAAGATGGTTACCGCTTAACCGGATACATCTCACCAGCTGCGCTGACGCGCTCAAACCGCAAGGAAATCACTTTTTTCATCAATGGGCGCTGGGTATCGGATACGCCCCTCAGCCAGGCCATGATGCAGGCTTATCACACGCTGTTGATGGTGGGCCGCTACCCGCTGACAGCCCTGTTCCTCGAAGTCGACTCGGAAGATGTGGATGTCAACGTTCACCCGGCCAAGGCCGAGGTGCGCTTTAAGAACCAGGATCGCGTCTTCAGCTTTGTCCAGCGCTCCGCGCGCCGCGCGCTGCTGGCCTACTCGCCCATCCCGGCCATGCCATCGACACAAAACCTGTGGGGCGGGAAACAAACCATCGACTATGGGCCGCAATCCGAAAGCCTGGAATGGGCGCTGGCTCACGATCAAACCCCCGCGACTAGTGACCCGTTTTCAGCGTCTTCCGAGTCAGGCCCCGCAGGGCAAACTGACGGCTATCCCTTTGCCCCAACGGACTCGCTGTCACCAAGCGAGCATCGTCAGTCAATCATTCCCAATCTTCCCATTATGCGCTTGGTCGGGCAGATTGGCGCAACCTATCTGATCGCCGAAGGACCGGATGGATTGTATCTGATTGACCAGCACGCCGCCCACGAACGCGTCCTGTTTGAAAAATTAATGCTCCAGCACAACCAGAAAAACATCCCCGCGCAAACTTTATTGACGCCGGTCGTGGTGCAGGTGCCGCCCTCCAGCGCCAAAGTGCTCGAAGAACAACTCCCCATCCTGCAGCATTTTGGATTCACGGTGGAATCTTTTGGACCGAACGCCTTCCAGGTGCGCGCCGTGCCCGCTTTGTTTGCCGAGACAGACCCAGCAGCCGCGCTGCGCGCCCTGGTGGAAGATTTCGAAGAAGATGAAACCCCGCTGCAGAACGAGATTGAAGCGCGCCTGGCCGCGCGCGTCTGCAAACGGCTGGCCGTCAAAGCTGGCAAGGCGCTTTCGGCTGAAGAACAGCGCGCCCTGCTGACCGACCTGGAGAATTGCGATTCGCCGCGCACCTGTCCACATGGCCGCCCGACCATGATTCATCTCTCGGTGGACATGCTCGAAAGGCAATTTGGCCGCAAAGGGGCCAGATAGGATGAAATCATGAATATGCAGGCCTTATGGCTCGAAAACAATGCCCTTGCTTTGCGCGACATCCCCCGGCCCGAGAAAAATAACGAGGCGCTGATAAAAGTTCGCGTGGCTGGGATCTGCGGCACCGATCTGGAGATGGTCAAGGGCTATTATCCTTTCACCGGCGTGCCCGGGCATGAATTCGTGGGCGAAGTGGTGGATTGCGCCGACCCAAGGTGGCTTGGCGCGCGCGTGGTTGGGGAGATTAATGCTTCGTGCGGAAACTGCGAACAGTGCCGGGGCGGACGTCCGACGCATTGTGAAAACCGCAGCGTTTTGGGGATACTCAATCGCGACGGGGTTTTCGCCGATTACGTCAACCTGCCGCTTGAAAACTTGCACCGTATCCCTGATTCCGTATCGGATGAGATGGCCGTCTTCACTGAACCGTTGGCTGCCGCCCTGGAAATTCAGCAGCAAGTCCAGATTCATCTCACCGACCGGGTGCTGCTGGTTGGCGCGGGGCGTCTGGGACAATTAATTGCCCAAACGCTGGCCCTCACCGGCGCGGATTTGCGCGTGCTGGCGCGGCATGCGCTGCAGAAACAGCTCCTGACCGAGCGCGGCATCCGCCTGATTGACGAAGAAGACGTTCAGCCCTGGCGCTGGGATGTGGTGGTGGAAGCCACCGGCTCACCCGCCGGGTTCGACCTGGCGCGCAAGGCCATCCGGCCGCGTGGAACTTTTGTGCTGAAGAGCACCTACAAAGGCGCCATGTCGCTGAATCTTTCATCCATCGTGGTCGATGAAATCAACCTGGTCGGTTCAAGGTGCGGACCGTTTGAACCGGCGCTGCGCCTGATGGAGCAGAAAAAAGTCGACCCAACCGTTTTGATTGCGGCCCGCTTCACTTTGGCCGAGGCACAACGCGCTTTTGATGAAGCCGCCCGGGCGGGCATGCTCAAGGTGCTGGTCAGTCCGACAACCTGAAATAAGTGTGAATTAATTTGCCCCGCAGCATCCATACCCGGGATATAATCAATCAAATTGATTGGCAGGCTGCGCAACCCGCACCCTGATATTCGCGTTTCACCATCATCTGAAAAGGAGAACAGTCATGGGAGATAAAAAAAGCAAGAAGGATAAGAATAAGAACGACAAACAGAAAGCCAACAAACAGGAAAAGCAGAAGGAAGATCAGAAGAGCAAACTACCGAAAAAATCTGCCTGAGCCAGAAAAGAGTTCATCATCAAAAATGAAGCCGCCCAAACGATGGATGGCTTCATTTTTTTGATAAAAGACGGTTCTGCAATCACCCGGACGCCCAAACTTAAAGTTTCTTGTCAATGAATTTCTTGCACCCTGGTCTGATGCCAGTGCGGGTAAAAGGCAAGTAATATGAAACACAAGGACGCAAAGGTACACGAAGGTAAAGCATTGTAAGCATTCAAATCCCTTAACTGCCAAGGGTATCCCCGAACTGCAAGGGGATGGCGATGAAAAAATACCCACACTCACTTACAAAGCATTTAAGGTTTTGCTTTTCCGCACCCGGGCTGGGATGTTCTCAGCGCGTTTTGGTGTTGGCTTGCCCCGCGCTTTATGCCAGGACGGACGATGCTACATCGTTTTTATCCATTCCCCCGCTTTACAGACGCGCCCGGATTTGATGAGAAAGCTCTCCCCTTTGAGGGGCACGCTTCCCCCTTTGAGGGGCGAGCTCTCCCATTTGAGGGGCATGCTTCCCCCTTTGAGGGGCGAGCTATTTTATTTGATGAGAAAGCCCAATGGAAATGAAAAACCAGCGCATATTTTAGCGCACCACCTTTGGGTCATAAGTGCGCCCCTTCCAGGTGACGCCCTGACCGGAAAGAACTTTCCAGGCGGAGGTCATCATCATGGCGGCAAAGACACCCGCGCCAAGCGGTGTGGTCAGGGCATACCAGCGGGAAATCCCCATTTTTTGCGCCACGTTGGCGCGATAAATAATAATGTCGGCCCAGATCAACAGCGCCTGCAGGATGACCAGCAGCGCCATCCAACTGCCATCTTTCGAATACCAGATCAATCCCAACAGCGGCCAGATCGGCATGAACAAGGCCGCCATCAATGCCAGGAAAGCGCCAAAGGCGCCGAGCAGCAACATCGCTGGGCGATCTGCCAGGCCGAGATAAATATTCTTCGTCCAACCTTCCCACATGGAGGGCAGATCGGTATACATACGCGTGCGGGCCACCCCGCGCCCATCCGCCACGATCAAACGGTAACCATTCCATTTAACCTGTTCGGAGATGGCTTTATCCTCCACGATCTGATTATGAAGCTTTTCATGTCCGCCAATCGCAGTGTAGACGGTCCGTTTAATCAGGATGAACTGTCCGTTAGCGATGGCGTCACGCGTTTTGGGATCATTGACCTTCTTTGGAGAAAACCCAACCGAAAGAGCCGTCATCACCAGCGGCATGATCGTTTTCTCCCAGAAGCTGCCCAAGATTTGTTCGGTCATGACCGTATATAAGTCAGCGCCGGTTAAATGGGCGGAGGCCAGGCAAGCAGAGAGCGCATTCGGGACGAGAAAGGTATCAGCATCGACAAACAAGAGCCAATCGCCAGCAGCGGACCTGGCAGCTTGATACAGGGCATGAGGCTTTCCGGCCCAACCGGCGGGGAGTTCAGTTCCCGGCAAGATAACGAGACGGGACTCATGGGCCGCGATTTCCGTCAAAATAGCGGACGTGGCATCTGTCGAGCGGTCTTCCAAAACAATGACTTCGTAGTTGGGATAATCCTGCGCGAGTAAAGCCTCGACACAGCGCAGGATATTCTTCTCCTCGTTGCGGGCCGGGACGATGATGGAGACGCGCGGCCCTGCGGCGGGCGGCGGGACAGGCGGCGTGGCAATTTCAAGCCAGGATTGGGTATGTAACCAGGTGATGACGAGCAAGGCGCCAACAAAGAACACCGTTGAAACGATAAAAGGGAGAGTCATTTATAGCCTTGAGGTGGTGATTAGGGGGAAACGCTCCATGAGATGAACAACTGCCAGGATCAGCACATTCGTCAGCGCCAGTTGGGGAACGAAACCATAATGTTGATTGATGAACAGGAGCAGGCCAGCCAACCCAAGCACAATTAGAAAGCGCAGGCGTGGCATTTGCTCATCACTGAACAAACGCGGCATGACACTGACCATAAAATGTCGATTATGCGGCAAGACCAGCGCCGAAAGCATCAGGAAGAAGCGCACGAGAAAGATGGCGTGCAGCAAGAGAAAGATGCCCGCGGCCCCGGCAATGCCATATTCAAGCGGAGTTGACGGGTTTGCTGTGTCAGAACTGAAAAAGAGTTCGAAATTGTTGCGGGAAACCATGATCAGCAGGCAAATCAGATACCAAAGATAGACAAAACTTTTGAGAATGGGGAGCAAAACCCGATCACTGAACGCCAACAACAGAACAAGCAGGCTGGGGATCAGCAGGATGGCCAGCAAGATCATGTTATGCGCCAGGCTCGGCAGAATCCCCTGCAGAATCAATACATTGACAAGCACCACCGTCTGCTCACTGACGCGCGGCATCAAGCGCGGGATGACCATGCCGAAAAGAAACAGGAAAGAGAAAGCCGCCAGCATGATGACGCTCGAAATCCCATCCAGGATGGTTGAACCGGGGTCAAACCCGCTGCTCTGAAAAACGATAATCAGCAAACCCGCAACCAACAGGGTCAAGCCAATCCACTCCTGAGAGCGACTCAACTGCGGCGCCAACAATCCGGCCCGCGGTTTGAACGTGGATTGTTGCCCGGCGCTTTCCCATAGCAGCAGGATTTCGACCACAACCCCGGCCGCGATGGCGATCAGGAACGGCAGAGTCATCGTGCCGACCCTTTGAACAACTGCTCAACGCTCAGCAGGCCAATAAAGACAGCCTGCGGCTTGAACATCACCAGCACCCAGGAGCCCAACAAGAGCCCCCATAAATCGCCGCCGATCGGGAAATAAGCCAACACGCGGGCATATTCATCAGCCAGGATGGCGCGGTCATTATCACTAACAGGCGCATTAATAAAACGGATGCGAATCGAACTGCCGTTACGAAGTATTTTCCACCAATCGTCGTTGTAATAACGCATATCCAACACCCCAAAGCGTTGAAGCCCGTTTGGGTCAATAAAATCCACGCCAATGCGCTGATTCTCAAGATCCGTGAAACTGACCACGGCCTGCGTTTCAAGTCCATAGCGCTGCAGGTTTCCGAGAAAGCGCCGGTGCGTATCAAAGCGATCCACTGCGGCAATGACACCCACCAAAAACATCAGTGGGGCCAATGTGGCAAGGACCAACAGCAAGTAATTGACGAGGGCTTTGATGGTTTGCATGGAATGGTTGGAGACCGATTTATATCACGCGCACGGAGGAACCGCGCGCCGTCTTTTCGACTTCGATTCTGTTTGGGAAAGCTTCTTTCAACTCTTCGAGATGCGTGATGATCAGGATCTTGGAGAAATCGGCCTTGACCTGGTTAATGGCCTCGATCAAACGCTGACGGCCCTGCGCATCCTGCGAGCCAAAACCCTCGTCAATGACCAAAGTTTGCAGCCGCGCGCCGGTGCGCCGCGCCAACACTTCAGAAAGCGCCAGGCGGATGGCAAAATTCACCCGGAAAGCTTCGCCGCCCGAGAACATCTCATAATCGCGGATACCGGCTCCGTCGCTGATTTGGATGTCCAGCGTTTCCTTCAAGTCATCCCGTTTTTTGTCTTTATACTCGGCCTGGGTCACAAAGCGGACATTCATGGTGCCGTTCGAGAGCCGGTCAAGCAGTTCATTGGCTTTTTCTTCGATCTGCGGCAGAGCCTGTTCAATCAACAGCGCCGGGACACCGTCCTTGCCGAAGGCGCGTTCCAGGGTTTTATGCCGGCCAATGTCCCCGGCCAATTGATCACGCTGGGATTCCAAACTGGTTTTGCGAGTCCGCAATTCACCAAGCACAGTCACCTTCTGCCGGGCCGCGCCAACCTCTTGCATGAGCATGTTTTCGCGTTCCTGGGCATCCCAGAGCGCCCTTTCAGCCTCGTGCAAATCCGGCACTTTGGCCTGCAGCGCGGTCAGGCTTTGCCGGGCTGACTCATAATCAGTTTGTTGGCTTTCCAAATCAATTTTATGCGTCTTGATTTGATTTTGAATATCAAGCAGTTCCCGCTCCAACGGGACAAGCGCCGCGCGGGCCGACTCCAATTCGCGCAGATCATTTTCGGTGCTGCGCCCGGCCTGTTCGGCCTGCCGCACCGCATCATGCGCGGCGGCATCGTATCCGAGCGTTTTGAGATGCTCATCCACAGCACTCAATTTTTCGCGCTCCGCTCTGGAATAATTGCCCGTTTCCAACATGGCGGCAACTTCGACCAGCCGCGGCTGTCCGCTGCCTTGCCAGGTTTCGATGGCCGCACGCAGCGCCTTGCTTTGTTCCGTCAATTGAGTGGCATGGGTCGTGTGGACAATCCGTTCTTCTTCAAAGCCCTGCAGCGCGCTCAACCCGGACTCAATCTCTTGAACTTTTTCTTCCACCGTTTCGAAAATGGATTGCCCACCGGCAGCCTTGACGCCCAGCGCTTTGCCAATGGCCTCCAGCTCGCGGTCAATCCGCGCCAAATTCTGGCGCGCAGTCAGGCTAAAACTCTCGGATTGCAGCAAATTCCCGATTTCGACCAGGCGCAGCGCTTCCTTTTCTTCCCAAGCAGCGATCGCCTGGCGGTTGGCGTCCATGCGCTCAGTGATCTTGGTCACCGCGGTGATGTGGAACAGGTGATCCTTCTCGACCCGGCCAAATCCCAAAATCTCTTTTTCAAGGGCGGAAACATCCCGGACAAGGGTATCCAGCTCGATTTTGTTCTTGCGGAACTCATCACCCTTTTCTTTTCCCTCGGAACGCAGACTATCGATCAGGTTCTGACGTTCCACGGCGCTGAGCGGTTGCCCGCAAAGCGGACAGATCGCCCCTGCGGCGATTTCCAATTTCTTGATGCGCTCATCCAGCGTTTCCATCTCCAACTTCAGCCGGTCATTTCCGCTTTTGAGCATGAACTGACGTTCCTTTTTATCTTTCGCGTCCTGCTCCAATTCCTTACGCTGGGCAAGCTGGCTTTCAACCTGGCTTAATTCACCCTGCGACACATCCAAATCAGACTGGAGTTTCTTCAGTGCGGTTTGCTGCGTCTCAATCAGTTGACCCTGCTTCTCCAGCGTTTTCAGTTCCTGCTCAAGCCGCGCCCTTTCGGCGTTGATTTCGGTCAACGGCGGCTGACGTAGTTTGGCCTGCTCGCGGAAGCGGGCAACAACCAGCTGGGATTGTTCCAATTGTGAACGGACCTTGAGCTTTGCTTCAAGTTCTGAGAGTTTTTTCTGGACTTCGCTCAATTCGCTTTCAAGTTGGACGACGCGGCTCTGCTGGGATTCTGTCTCCAGCTCGCGGCGCATTAGATCATCCCGTTCATGTTCCAGGCGGGCCTGCTCCGCGCCAATCTTTGCCAACGGTTCCTGGCGCATTTTCTCCTGCTCGCGGAATTGGTCCGCCAGCGCATTCCATGTTTCCAGCTCGGCGCGAGCCGCCTGCCAGGCCTGATAGGCGCTGAGTATCCCGTTTTCGTGGGAAACGATGGCGGCAAAGGTTGTCCGCTCAGCGGCACGTTCCAACTCTCGCGTTTCGATTGTTTTCAGATCGTTCACGCCGCGCGCAATTTGCCCATTGAGTTTCTCAACGAGCTCGCGCTGACGCTGCAGCGACTCAACGGCCTGTTTAATGGTGGACATGACCAGTTCCTGGGTTTTGCGGGTTTCACGCAGGCGGATCAATTCCGTCTCAAGTTCATTCAAACGAACCTTGCGCGCCGGTTCCTCGCCCAACTCCGCGTTGATTTCCGCCAGCCGCCCATCCAGTGTATCCAGTTCGCGCTCGATGGCTTTGCGACGTTCCGCCGCGCGTTCGCGGTAGACTTCCCACATCTCCAAACCGAGAATGCTGCTGAGAATACGTTTGCGATCTCCGGCCTTTTGCTGGGTAAATTGATCCGCCTTGCCCTGCAAAAAGAAGGACGCATTGACAAAGGTATCGTAATCGAGCCGCAGGATGCTCTCAATCCGCGCCTGGGTGGCGCGCGAAGTGGCTTCCGTCAACGGACGCCAGCGTTCACTTTCTTGAATCTGAAACTCCAACAGCGTACTCTTGCCTCTCGTCAAAATACGCTGGACGCGATAAAGGTTCTCTTCGTAGGAAAAGGTGAAAACGACCTGGGCGGTTTCACTGGCGCTGTTGACCAGCGTATCATCACGCTTGCGCGCCTGCCCGAACAAGACCCAGGTAATCGCATCCAGCAGCGACGATTTCCCGGCGCCGTTATGCCCGGAGATGCAGGCCAGCTCGAAGGTGGTGAAATCGACCTCAACCGGATCGAGATAAGAAAGGAAGCCAGAAATTTTAAGACGAAGAGGAATCATAGGGATATTTTAACCGACGATGGGTTTCGCCGGAATTCGACTTGCCCGGCGTGTAGACTGATGTTATCATATTGGAGTGTTTAACGTTGATGAAGCTACCAGCCGCCGCCGCGCAACCCTGATTGGCATCATCCTTGCCACCATCCCGTGTTATTGCATCGGCTGGCTGGCATGGACGTTGACGCCAACCCCGGGGACAATCACGCCTACTATTACAATAACCGCCAGCGCAGCAACAACAGTCACGCCGCTGGTGATTCCCTCGTTGACCAACGGCCCATCCCCCACCCCCAGCCTGCTGACCGTTACTGCAACTTTTACGACGACTGTCACCTCCACCCCTACGATCACATTCACACCGCCGCCATCGGCCACGTTCTTCACGCCCCCCACGCTGACAAATACTCCCAGCGTGACGCCGATTCCGCCCACCAGCACGTCAACCGCCACACCGGTGACGCCAAGTTTAACCCCGGTGCCGCCTACGCAGACCGCCACACTGGCTCCGTCTGAAACTCCCACGGCAGCCTCGCCTTAACAAATCTTATATTCCTTTCAAGACTGGCCCAATCCATGCCTGAAATTACCCCTTTGCTGAAATCCCTGTTATCCGTCTCTGGCCTTTCGGGCTATGAAACCCCCGCCGCTAAATTGATTGAAGAAAAATGGCGGCCCCTGGTCGATGAGTTGACTGTTAGCCGCCTCGGCTCGTTGCATGGCCTGAAAAAAGGCTGCGGCGCCGAGAAACGTCCGTCGATCATGATCGCCACCCACATGGATGCCATCGGCCTGATGGTAACCCAGATCGTGGATGGCTTCCTGCATTTCACCCAGGTCGGCGGCATCGATCCGCGCATCCTGCCCGGGACGCCGGTCACTGTCCATGCGACGGGCGGTGGCGAAACGGAAGAACTTTACGGGGTGGTGGCCCAGCCTCCAGCGCGGGCGCTGCCCGCCAGTGTGGGCGAAGGCCCGGTCGGTTTGAATGATTTACTCGTCGATGTTGGCCTGAGCGCCAAAGAAGCCGCCGCCAAAATCAACATTGGGGATTTGATTTCATTCGCCACCGAACCGGTGGATTTGTCGGGAGACGTCATCTCCGGTCACACGCTTGATAACCGCGCTTCCGTCGCCGCGCTGACAGTGGCGCTGGAAGAACTCAAAGGCAAAATCCACGCCTGGGATGTGTGGGCGGTGGCAACCGTCCAGGAGGAAACCGTCTTTGGCGGCGCGTACACATCAGCGTTTGAGCTGCGTCCCGACCTGGCAATTGGCGTCGATGTGACTTTCGCCAAAGGCCCCGGCGCAACCGATTGGAGCACTTTTCCGCTCGGCAAAGGCCCCACGCTGGGATTCGGCCCCAACATCCACCCGCACTTGTTCAAAAAGTTCAAAGAACTGGCGGATCGACTCGAAATCCCCTACGCCGTGGAAATGGTTCCGCGCCACAGCGGCACGGACACTTACGCCATGCAGGTGACTGCCGAGGGCATCCCGAGCATCGTGGTCGGCATTCCGCTGCGCTATATGCACACGCCGGTGGAAATGGTGGCGCTGAAGGATATCCAGCGCGCCGGGCGCATTCTGGCCGAGTTTATCGCCGCGCTCGAAGTGGATTTTGTTGAGAAAATTACCTGGGATGAATAAACAGACAATGCGCGCCGCTTCACAAGCGTTGCGTAGGATGACATAATGCCAAATATTTCAAATAATCAATTCAAATTGCTGGAAAAACTCTGCAACGCCATCGCTGTTTCGGGTGACGAAGGCGAGGTGCGCCAGATCGTATTGGAAGAAGTCAAGCCGTATGCCGATACCGTCAAAGTGGATGCGCTCGGCAGCGTGCTGGTGACAAAAGCCGGTAAAGCGCAGAACCGCGTCCGCGTGATGCTGGATGCCCATATGGACGAAATCGGCTTCATGCTGGTCAATGATGAGGGCGAGGGGCTGTTCCGCTTCGATACGATCGGCGGGATTGACGTGCGTTCACTGCCGGGCAAGCAAGTGCTGATCGGACGGAATAAAGTTCCCGGCGTGATTGGCGCGCGTCCCATCCACCTGACCACCGCGGAAGAACGCCAGAAAAAAATTCCGCTGGATGCTTTGCGGATTGACGTTGGGCCGGGCGGCTCGGGCAAAGTCAAAGTGGGCGATCGCGCTTCGTATGCCACCAAGTTCCGCCGCGTGGGCGCGTCATTTTTCGCGAAGTCGATTGACAATCGCATCGGCTGCGCGCTCTTGATCGACCTACTAAAAAACGCCCCAGACAATGTGGATTTGTGCCTGTCCTTTTCAGTGCAGGAAGAAATCGGCCTGCGCGGCGCAAAAGTGGCGGCGTTCGCGTTCAACCCCGATCTGGCCATCGCCGTCGATTCGACGCCCGCCAACGATCTACCTGTCCATGACGGCGCGGAAAATACCTTCTACAACACCAAACTCGGCGCTGGCCCGGCCATTTACACCTTCGACGCCGGGACTTTGAACGATCCGCGCCTGATTCGCTTCCTGACAGCGACGGCTGACGCAGCCAAAATCCCTTACCAGTTCCGTCAACCCGGCGGCGGCGGAACGGATGCCGGGGCAATCCACCGTCAACAAGGCGGCATCCCGACCATTTCCATTTCCGTGCCGCATCGTTACACCCACACCGCCATTTCGCTCTCGCGCGTGGATGACTGGAAGAACACCCTGGCGCTGCTACAAGCTGCGCTGACAGGCATCACGCCTGATTTGCTGGCGCAGGATCGGCGCTAGCTCCCCCGGACGACGCTCACGCGTCCCGACTGCCTTACTGGTAAAACTCATGAATGGATTAATTGCCCTGCTCGGTTCCGGTGAATACTTGCCGGTGATGAACGAAACAGACAGCTACCTGCTCAAACAAACCGTGGGCAATGGCCGCATCCCGCGCGTGGTTTGTCTGCCGACCGCCGCGGGGTTAGAAAACGAAGAATCGGTTGCTCGCTGGAAACGCATGGGCGAAGAACATTTCCGCGCGCTGGGCAGCGACGTCAACGCCCTGCACATTACCAACCGCGCTGAAGCCGACGACCCGCTCAATGCATCCCTGATCGAACAGGCTGACTTGATCTATTTCTCCGGCGGCAATCCGTCTTATCTCTTCGAGACGATGCAAAACACCAAAGCCTGGGAGGCCGTTCTGAGCGCCACCGCACGCGGCGCCGCCTTTGCGGGCTGTTCGGCGGGCGCAATGTTCGTGGGCGGCTTCCTGCCTGATTTGCGCGGATTCAAAATCCGGCAAAGGGAAGTCTTTGGGCTGCTGCCCAAGTCGCACATTTTTCCGCACTTCGACCGCATGGTGGCCTGGCGCGGCATCACCATTCCCATCCTGCAGCCGCTCATCCCTGAAGGTGAATACGCCCTCGGCCTGGATGAAGACACCGCGCTCGTCGGAAAATTGGGCGGACCGTGGCAGGTGATGGGCTGCCAGAGCGTCTACGTCATCACGAAAAATGAAATCAAGACCTACTCGACAGGTGAACAAGTCTCACTACCTGTTTAGCAAAAAACTCGTTGATTGCCATTCGCATGTTTCAACCAGAGTTTCTCGAGTGAATAAAAACAAAGGAAACGAATTATGAAATCACTCATCCAAAAACTGACCGACACATTCTCCCCTTCCGGCTACGAATCCGCCATCCGCGACGTGATCCGCGCGGAAGTGGAACCGCTCGCCGATGAAATCCGTGTGGACGCCCTGGGTAATCTCATCGTCCGCAAAGGCAGCGGCGGCAAGAAAATCATGATCGCCGCCCACATGGACGAAATCGGCATTATCGCCACCCACATCGACGAAAACGGCTTTGTGCGTTTCACCGGCATCGGCGGCGTTTATCCGCGCAACCTGCCCGGCGGGCGCGTGCGCTTTTTCAACGGCACCCCTGGCGTCATCGCCATGGAACCGATGGACAAGAGCACCGAATCCCAGCCACTGGAAAAATGCTATATCGACGTCGGCGCCACAAGCAACAAAAACCATCCCATCAAAATCGGCGACGTCGCCGCCTTCGAGCGTCCTTTCCTCGATATGGGCGACAGGCTCGTCGCAAAATCGATGGATGACCGCATCGGCTGCGCCGTGGCCATTGAAGCCCTGCGCGCGCTCAAATCCACCCCGCACGAAATCTACTTCGTCTTCACCACCCAGGAAGAAGTCGGCACGCGCGGCGCAGAAACTTCGGCTTACGGCATCGACCCCGAACTGGGTTTTTCGATCGACGTGACCGCCTGGGGCGACACGCCCGGCCAAAAAGGCTTCAGCATGAATTTGGGCAAAGGCCCGGCCATCAAAATCAAAGATAGCGGCATGCTCTCCGACCCGCGCATCGTCAACTGGATGATCAAAACCGCCGAAAAAGCCAAACTACCCTACCAGCGCGAAGTGCTGCTGGGCGGCAGCACCGACGCGCGCGCCATGCAACTCGTCCGCGCCGGTGTCCCCGTCGGTTGCATCTCGATCCCATGCCGCTACGTTCACAGCCCCAGCGAAATGGTCGATTTCAACGACGTGCAAAACGCCGTCAAATTGATCGTGAACCTGCTGTCAAACCCGGTGGATTTGTAAATTTAAGGATGATCGAATCAACTCAAACGCCCGAGCGCTTGTTCCGCGCCCGGGCGTTTTCTTATCTGAAACATTTTCCAGCCGGATTTTTTCGACCCGCAGCCGTCTGACCGTTAAAGCCAAATCCACAACAGCCACAGACCGATCATCCCTGCGCCGATTGCAAAAAGCGCCAGGACCGTCCAACCGAAACCGATCAACCAACCTTTGGCCGAATCAAACGCCCCGCGCGGATTGCGCAGCCGCCAGTATTCCGCGCCATACAAAGCCAGCGGAGTGATCAAAAGCGCCGCAAATGGCGTCAGAAACAGGCTGGAGATTAGTCCCGCCACGTAGCCGATGCCAATTGACTTCCACGGCGTGCCGGTTTCGCGCAGCTTGCGGGCAATGATGATGTTATCCACCACGCTGCCAATCACCATCAAAATGGTAATCAGGGCAAACAGAAACCAATCCCAGCCGCCCATTTTCCCGATAAAGGCCTGAAAAAGGGCAAAAGCCAGGGCCGAAAGCCAGATGATCGCGATCCCCGGAAAGATGGGAATGACCAGCCCAATCAACCCGACCAGCATAAAGGTCAGGGTGATCCATTGGGCGAGGAATTCAATCCAGAGTGCGGGAGTCATGTCGGAAAGGCTGTTTACCGAATGACATCCACGCCGCCCATCCACGGGCGCAGCGCTTCGGGCACGATGATGGAACCATCAGCCTGCTGGTAATTTTCCATGACGGCGATCAGGGTGCGGGGTAGACCGAGTCCCGAGCCGTTGAGCGTATGCAGCAGACGCACTTTGCCGCCATCCGTCGGGCGATACTTGATATTGGCGCGCCGCGATTGGAAATCGGTATCGTTCGAAATCGACGAAACTTCCAGCCATTCGTCACAGCCCGGCGCCCAGACTTCCAGGTCATAGGTCATGGTGGCGCCGAAACCGATATCGCCGGTGCAAAGCTGCTTGACTCGGTAGGTCAGTCCCAGCCCGGCGCAGGTTTCCTCGGCATCCTTGAGCATTTTCTGGTGGAGGGCTTCCGATTCTTCCGGCTTGCTGTAGATATACATCTCCACCTTATCAAACTGATGACCGCGCTTGATGCCGCGCACGTCACGTCCGGCACTCATTTTTTCGCGGCGGAAACAGGGAGTGTAGGCGGTGTAAAAGCGCGGCAGGCTGGCTTCATCGAGAATTTCGTCCATGTGCAGGCCGGTCAGCGGAATTTCGGCGGTGGGGACGAAGTAGTAATCTTCCTCGATGTCGCGGTAGAGATTATCGGCGAATTTGGGCAGCTGCCCGGCGCCGTAGACGGTGGCCGTCTTGACCATAAATGGCAGGTATTGCTCGCGGTAGCCCTGACCTCGCGTGTGCAGGTCGAGCATCCAGGCGATCAAGGCGCGCTGCAGCCGCGCGCCTGCGCCGCTCAGCACGTAGAAGCGCGAACCGGTCAGCTTGGTGCCGCGCTCAAAGTCGATGATGCCCAGCGCCGGGCCAAGTTCCCAGTGGGGTTTCGGCTGAAACTCAAACTGTTTCTGCTCGCCCACCACCTTGATGACAATGTTTTCGCTGTCATCCTTGCCATAGGGCGTGCGCGCATCAGGGATGTTGGGGATGATGTCGACCAGCGCTTTGAGCCGGGCATCAACATCGGCCACTTCCTTATCCAGAGCGGCGATTTTATCGCCGACGATGCGCATTGCCTCGACTTTGACCTGGCGTTCCTGCGCATCTTTCATCTTGCCGATTTCTTTCGAAACAGCATTGCGCTCGGCCTTGAGCGCTTCCACTTCGATGAGCAGGGCGCGGCGTTGTTCATCCAGTTTCAGGATGCCGTCGACCGGCGCGGGGCTGTCCTGGCGGTCTGTCAGTGCCTTGCGGACAATATCGGGGTTTTCGCGGATCAAATTGATGTCTAACATGGGAGTACCTCCTGTAGGTGGAAAAGAAATACCGCCCCTCCTGTGCAGGACGAGGGGCGGCTCGTGGTACCACCTGCGTTTACTGCCCCTGGTGCGGCAGTCTCGGTTTCGGCTGTAACGGGCTGCCCCGGCTCTCTTACGATGACGCTGGTGGCGGCATCCCTGCGAGAGCGACTGCCCTGTGGTAAGTTCAGGGCACCGAAGGGGATTTCTCTGCTTTCCTTGCCGTCTCGCACCTATCCCATGCATTGCGGGGGACAACCGGCGGCTCTCTGAAAGGTGAGACAGTTACTTGTCTTCGGGTTCGCGTTGGCAATTTAGATTATACGCGCCTGGAACTTTGTGTCAAGGAGTTTAAATTTCATTTCCATTGCTTCGCCATCTCAATCCGTTCGCCGAGCGGCGGATGTGTGTAGAAAAGGAATACGACCCATTTTTCGGGCTCGATTTCGCCCAAATTCTGGTTGGCGAGACGGGTAAAAGCCGAGGCGAAGTCTTCCTTTTTGCCGGTCACTTGCAGAGAATATCCGTCGGCCAGGCGTTCGCGCCAGCGGGAGAAGCCGTTTTGGAGCGGCATGGTCAGCAGTCCGTACAGGCTGATGATTAATGTCAGCGCCGGGAAGGCAGCCACATCGGCCACGCTGGTGAAACCGAAATAACCCACAGCCCAATTCAATGCCAGTGAAGCGAGATACAGGCCCAGGGCAGTGACGAAAGTCCCGAAAGCCATCAGAAACGGGATATCCTTGTTGACATGATGCCCCAGTTCGTGCGCCAAAACCGTCTCGATTTCATCCGGAGTAAATTCATTGATCAGCGTATCGCCCAAAATGATGCGACGCGTGCTGCCGATGCCGGTCAGCGCGGCGTTGGCAGCCTTGGTGCGGCGCGAAACGTCAAACTTGTAGACGCCCTTGACCCGCGTATTGGCTTTTTCGGCCAGTTTCATCAGGCGGTCAGCCAGTTCGGCGTGTTCGTCACCGAGCGGAACGAATTTGTTGAACAACGGCATAATCAGAACCGGCGCGAGGTTGGCGAGAACAACCTGGAAAACGAGCAATCCGCCCGCGGCCCACAGCCACCATAACGGCCCGGTGACGCGCAGCGCCAGGTAAAGCAGCTCGATCAGAAGCAGTCCGAGCGGCAGGCTGATGGCCAACCCCTTAAGCTGATCGATGATCCAATCTTTGAGGGTCTGGTTGGATTGATCGAAGCGGTGCGGCAGGATGAAGCCGGTGTAATATTCGAGCGGCAGGTCAACCAGGGTGGAGATGCCGCTAAATATCACGACAAAGGCCGGGACAAGCAGCCAGTCGTTGCTGGTGAAGCCGATCAGCCACTGACGCAGGCCAATCGCCCAGCCGAAGGCCAGCCAGGCCAGGGTATAGGCCAGACTGTAAGCGGTTTCAACCAGCCACAGGCGGCGTTTGATGCGCGCGTATTCTTTGGCTTGTTTTTGTTTTTCGAGGTCAAGAGTTGTCATAGGGATTCCGTCTGGTAGTTTTTTTGAGTAAGTTTGCTACGCTTTTTCCGCGCCGAGCCTGGAGATGACTTCTTCGGTCGTCATCAGCGTGCCGTATGATTTGAAGGCCGCCAGGAAGGCGGCATGGACGTGCGCCGCCGGGACGGTTGTTTCGCCATAAGTCAGGGCGCGCGTGGCGCAGGCGTCGTCGACGATGATGATCTGAAAGCCGTAATCCGCCGCGGCGCGGACCGTGGCGTCGACGCACATGTGGGTCATCATGCCGCAGATGACCAGGCGCTCGATCTGCCAGCTTTTGAGCATTTCCAGTAAATCAGTTTCTCGAAAGCTGTTGGGGTATTGTTTGTGGACGATGGGTTCGCCTTCGAAATGCACCACGCTGTCGTGGATGCGAATGCCATCGGTGCCGGGGATGAAAAACGTCGCGCCAGGTTTGCGGGATTCATGCTGGATGTGAATGTGTTGCCCGCCATGTTCGCGGAAGCATTGCAGCAGTGCACCGGCTTTTTTCCCGGCTTCGATGGCGCCTTCCAGCTCCATTTTGCCACCGGGGAAGTAGTCATTCTGGATGTCGATTACGAGTAAAGCTGTTTTCATGGATAGCTCCGTCATCTGTCAGTTTGTGTCCGGCTATTATACGCTTTCTTGATCGGGGAGTGTTTCATCACAATAGCTACGCCAGCTTTTTGAAAGCCTCGGTTAGCTTTTCAAATTCATCAGTTGACTTTTTGAAAACCTGAGGCAGGATTTCCCCGGCCAATCAATAAAAGCCCTGGTATTTGAAGATAAAAAAGGTGGTGAGCAGTTGCAGGGCAATGAGCCAATACAGCCAGCTGGAATGCTTGGTAAAGACCCTATCCAACAAGTCGATCTCGAAAATGGCGGCGAGCGGCAGCAGGAACAACCACAGGCGGGCGGTTTCGCTGCGGGTCTGTCCAACCACGTTCAAAACGAGAAACATGCCCAGGTAGGATATGGTCACCCAATCCAGCCGGGTGATCTGTTTACGGATTATTGCGGACAGGCTGCGCGCAAAGGCAATCAACAACATAAACAGGGTTGGAAACCCGGCGCCCAGGCCAAAATCAAGGTTATTGAGCAGAATGGTGGCCGGTAAAAAAGCCAATCCGTCTGGGTAAGCCTTGGCGCGCCGGTGCGACTCGAGCGCTTGAAAGTAGCGCGCCAGGGCGTCGTAACCCAGCAGGGCTGAAAACGCCACGTAAACGATGGCCAGCCCAAGGCCGAGTCCAAGAATCAGCAGGAGATAACGTTTTAGCGACGGCCAATTCTGGTTGAATAACAAATAATGCAGTCCAATCAACAGGAACACCATGAAAACCGCGGGCAGCAGGGCAAAAGCCATGAATAGGGCCAGGTAAAGCAAAGCGCCCAGCCCCACCGCCATCCAGAAGTTGCCTTTTTCGGCCAGCAGAATCGCCAGCCAGATCATCAAGGCAAACAGGAAGGGATAGAAAGTCTGGTCGGGAACCAGCGAAATCAACAGGATGCCGGGGAAAGACAGGAAGGTCAAGAGTGCCAGGTTCTGCCGTTCCACGCCAAGCAAGGTTCTGGATAAGGCCAAAAGCGGAATCAAGGCCAACGCCGCCAATGCCGGATACACCAGCGTGATGAAAACGGACAGGCGCATGGTTTTGTCCGCCGGGGTTGGATTTGGCAAATCGCGGGAAGCCAGTTCCTGGGAAGCCCAGTAAGAAAGCAAAAAACCGGGCGCCTTGGTGCCGGTGTAGTTATTGTGGCTGTAGAGGTCTTGATAATTCCGAATCTGTTCGAGCGGCGGCGGAGCAGTCGAAACGACATCCGCGTAGACCGAGTAACGCAGCAGATATTGATCGCTCATGCGCGCGAGACCGCCCCAATCCATCCACATGAAGCCCATTTGGAGCACATACGCCCAAATCATCAGGAGCACAAGTCCGCGCCAGCCGCGCAGCAGGAATTTGGAGAAATAAATCAGCAGCAGAAACCCAATCAACAGCAGCGGAAAAAGCCATTCGCGGCCTTCAAAACTGCGTGGATGGAAGGCAAAAAACCAGCCTGACAGCCGAGAATAGACCGTCAGTTGGAGCGATAAAATCGTCCAATGGAAAACGGACAGGCCCAGCACGCCCGCCGAAATAAAAAACCGTCCCAACAGAACCGGATTCCAGAAATCCCCGCACCGATAAGCGGACCGGTAAGTAGCCGCCAGGAAAACTATCGCCTGCAGGAAAATCAGGAAGCCCCAGCCGAGCATAAACCTGAGTCGCGCCAACAAAACCAGCAAAGTTCCCAGGTCCGGGCGGAATAGACTGAAAGCAAGCGGGAGCAAAGCTGCCAGGACGAACAGCACGCCCCCCAGCAGCATACTGACCAGCAAGAGATTGCTGGCTGAAGCCAGGAAGACTTCCAGCCTGGCGACCAGTTTCTCGAACCAGCGCCGGTCCCAGGCGGCCTTGCCGGTCAGCCCCAGGCTCAGGAAGACACAGCCCAACATCCAGGCCAGCAACAGCAGGCGCGCCTTTGAATAGCCCCACAACCAGGCGTTCCCGGCTTCGGACGGCGTGGAAAACGACAACAGGAAGAGAAAAATCCCTTCGATGGTGGTCAACCAGAAAAGCAAAAGGATGGAACGACGATTGAGCATCCGGCCCTCGCTGAATTTACTTTCTGCCAAAGTCTGCGGGGTTTTCGCCCCACATTTCAGTATCCCATTTCAACACTTTGTTCGGGGATTGGTTTTCAGCCAGCCAGGTTTCGGCGCGCGAAATCAAATCGAACAAAGCCGCGTTTTTGGCCGTCCGCGCCATTTTGGTGCGACATTTTTTGGCTTTGACCCACAGGATGGCGTTTTCCGAATCAGAGTAGAGCGGCCAATTGAGCTGTTTCTCCATCAGCCAGGCCAGTCCCTGAACAATGGCCAGGAACTCGCCGACGTTGTTGGTGCCATCCGGATACAGAGCGGATTTGAAGATTGGTTTGAGCCCGTCCGTTTCGACGCCGCACCACTCCACCGGACCGGGAACGCCCGCACAGGCGGCATCCACGCTGATGGAAGGCGTCTGCGGCCTGGTCAGTGACATTTTCCATTGCCCGGCGCTGGCGGATTTTCCCTTGTAATCGGCATACACGGCCCGAAAAGCGCTGTCAGCGGTGGATAAACTGTCAAAGGACTTGTATTCGGCTCCCGCGTAGGCGGAGACTTGCGCGGAACACTCGTCCCAGGAGGTAAAAACCCCGGTCCGGCGTCCTTTCCAAACCACATAATATTTTTGTTTTGCCATGGCCCAATTTTAGCCTGATTTGGGGTTTAAAACAAAAGCGCGCGATATACGCGCGCTTTTGAATATAAAGCTGTTACAGATTACTTTTTGGTGCCGATGCCCAACATGGCGTAGATCGGGCAAAAACCGATGGCGGCGGTCGCAAACATGACCACACCGAGAACATAGACAACCCACATCCAGACACCACTGGCCACCCCGGTCAAGCCGAGGACGAAAAGGACAATCCCAAGAACAACACGAGCAACGCGATCCCAGCTGGCTTCATTAAGTTTCATAATCAATCTCCTGTGTAGATAAATGAATAAGTTACAAGTCCTTTGATGCGGATGCGCACCTTAAAGTTGCGCTTTTTTGAAACCTGTCAATTATCTTGTTTCTTCCGATTGACCGGAGAGCCAGGCGACAACCAGGATGCCGAGCAAGCCAAAGGACAGGTCGCGCCAATCGGGCGTGCGCGTTGGGAACCAGAATTGACTGAGTTCCTCCAGCGCGGATAAACAGGCCGTCGCCAACGCTGCCAGCGGCAGTGAAAACGAGAACATTTTTGCCCGGCGCGGAAAAGCGCGGATGCCAATAAACGCCATCAACCCGTACAGAACGAAATGCCCGACCCAGTCACCGCCGGGGAAGCGATAAATGTCACGGACAGCAGGCGGAATGGCGTCCAGATCAGCAGCAACCGCCACTGAGAGCATGAACAGGGAAAATGCCAGGGCCAGCCTGCGCCAGGCCGATACCGGCTTCAAGGCGCCAGAGTCGGCGCAATTTGAGACCAGGTTGCGCCGCCATCGCTGGTTTTCCAGAGGGCTACCGCCGTTCCTTCGCCCGCAATCGCCCAGCCCGTTGCGGGATTGACAAAGTCAAATTGGGACACATAGTCCGGTCCGCCCGCGGATGAATCGAAGTTGAGACTCTCGGGCAGCGTGGTCCAACTGCGCGCGCCGTCAGATGTGGCGCACAAATTCTTTCCGCAGCGCACAATGGCAGCCTGCATGGAAAGAATTTGAACAGAATCGACCATGGCCCGAGTATTTTCAAGGATCGCCGGGGCCGCGCTCCAGGTCTGGCCGCCATCGTGCGTGACGTAGGTTGCCAGCACACTGTAGGCCAGGGCGCCATCCGCGCCGTATTTCATGATATTGACCGGTAAAAACCCATCCGCACCAAAAAAGAGCGGGGCTTGGGGCGCCACCGAACCGTCAGTGTATTTGGGGTCTGGCAGAGGCAGCTCCAGCTGGGCCCAATGCTGGCCCAGATCAGTCGAAACCGCCAGCCGGACAACGCCAACCGGATCGGAGGCCAGATCGCCATACGTTATGACGCTGCGCGCGGCGTCATAGTACAACCAGTCACCACAAATATTACAGAGATGAACCGTTCCAGCGGGCAGGCCCGGCTCAGGCTGGGGCGCCGTGATCAGAATCGGCGTCCAGGTTGCGCCGCCATCGTGCGTCTGGAACAGGTTGAAATAGGCATTGCCCGCCCCCACTCCGACCGTCCTCGCCACGCCATCTGACGGCGTGCTGAACTGATAGGTCGCATTTTGCGCAGCTTCAGCCTGCGGCAGCGACAGCGCATCCCAGCTTTGACCGCCATCATTGGTATGAAGCAGTGACCCGGCATTACTGGTCGAATCGAAAACCGGAAGCCAGGCATTTTGCGAATCGAGAAAATATCCGCTATAGGGGCTGGGAGCCTGTCCCTGAGGGGAAACATCCCGCCAGGTTTTGCCGCCATCCGCGGTGCGCAGCAGACGATAGGTGTTTTCCGCGACAGCTTCCCAGCCCCAGCCCTGGGCGGCATCCAGCATGTCGATTTTGGAAATCCTGACAGCCGGGCCGGGAACTGCGGTTTCGGTCGGCGGCAGGCTGGTAACAGTCGCGATCGGAGGAATTGGCGTCTCAACAGCGGGCGCGCTTGCGATGGATGGCAAATTACAAGCTGTCAGAAATCCAATCAGCAGACCGAGCAATCCTAAACGGAATATTTTTTTCACAGAGCCTTCTTTTTATTAGTGCGACTGGTTGTCGCGCGTTACTTGATCACTACAAAGACGGTGTTCAAAGCCAAAATCGAGCCGTCCGCCGCGCTGAGATCAGAGATTTCAACCCGAATCGGACCCTTGAAACCAGCCACGCTGAAATCAAGCGGCAGCTCGAAAGTTCCGGGGCCGCCCATTTCATCCGCGCTGACGAGAAAACCGGCCTGGGCCACCGGCTCTTTTCTTCCCTGCAGGAAAACCTGGTAAACGAGGTTATTTTCAAACGGAGAAATCGTCACGCCGCCCTTGATGACAAACGCGCCGCTGATTTGATCACCATCGACCGGCGCATCGATCGAGATAATGCGTTCGTCGCCAGCCGACGTTTTGGTGCTGAATCGCGCCAGGACGAGTTCATTCTCCAGCAGCCGGTAATTTCGCGTGGAGGGCGTCGCCGGGCAGCACATCGGTTCATTGATGCCGTGAATGATCGCATCCAGGAAAATTTCGCCGTTTTCGATGGCAATTTTATTGATTTTTGGACGGTCATCGACCGGCGCGGCCGGGCCCTGGACGGGCTGTCCATTTTGGTTGAGGATGGCGATAACGGAAACAAAAACCCCGGAGCCGCCACCGTTTTCCGCCAAAAGAATGGCCGCATCACCCAGCCCATCGCCGTTTAAATCACCAAACGCCACCTGATCGAGCAGCTGGGCGAACATATAATCTGCACCCGAACCTTGCTCATACTTACCATCCACCAATTTGACGGTATGCCCATAAAACGGGAGCTTGTATTCCGCGTTTTTGAGCTGCGCGAGGGACAGCGCCGAACCGTCAGGCGTGGAATAAGCTGTCGGCGAAAGCGGGATGGAGGTCAGTGTAACCGGGATGATGAGCGGGGTGCTGGTAGCCGCCACGTTTGGCGGAGTCAAGGATAAGGGCGGCGGGTTAAAATCCAAGGAACAGGCCAGTGAGGCCAACAGTAGCACGATCAGGATTACCGCCAGGTGTTTCATAAGTATTTTCTCCCAAATTGACAAAAAGCCGCTCCAAAGAGACGGCTTTTTGGGATAAAAAGTTCCACGTTATGGGTTGACGATGACCCAGGTGCCGCCGCCGTCGTGACTGCTGTACAGGCGCACCCTGTTTTTGGCGTCAGCGGTCAGCAGCCAGCCGGTGGTGGCATCGATAAAATTGATGTCGATGGCGCGCTCGGAACGGCTGAAGGCGACCGGCATCAACAACCAGGTTTGCGCGCCGTCCGTGGTGCTGTACAAACCGCGTTTGCCCCAGGCCCAACCCGTTTTCGCGTCGAAAAAGGTATAAGCGCCGCCATCCGGGATGGGTGCGCCGGGCGTCCAGGTTGTGCCGCTGTCATGGGTGGTATAAAAAATGCGGTTGGAGGCGCTTTTATCGGGCAAGGAAAAGTCGATCGGCAAAAAGCCATCGATCTGATTACGCTTGATGAAGAAAGGCTGCAAAACTTTTACATTAAACGCGCCGGGATTTTCAGGTAAGGGCAGTTCCTGCAATTTCCAGGTGCGGCCTGAATCTTCCGTGCGGTAAAACAAAATCTGGCCCAGGTTCTGCGTTGCGACGCTGGTCCAGCCGATGCTGTAATCGACAAATGAAACGCCATTTTTCATCCCGGCGGCAGGTAGATTTCCTTCCGTCTGGGGCTCGTCGTGGTTGAAAACCTGGGTCCAGGTCAGGCCACGATCGAGAGTCTGATAAATGGCGATCGACATATTTTCCGCATCGACCCTGAGAACCTGGTAGGCAAAGCCAACGTTATCATCCACAAAATAAAGACTGGCATGGATGAACGGCACGACGATGGTCTGCCAGGTTCCGCCGCCGTCGAAGGTCGATAGGAATTGCCCGCCCAATCCATCCGCGGCGGGCGCCTGCACAAAAGCGATCTTTTCGCTAAAGAAAGCAAAGTTGGTCAGAGCGCTGACGGTTACACCCGGAATCGGCACCGAAAACCAGCGGATGCCGCCATCATGGGTCAACAGCAGGGAATCGCTGATCACCCCCCAGCCGTCCAGCGTGGTAAACATGTGAATGGACGAGAGCGGCGGCCCGTTGGGCGAATTGAGCGGCGGAATGGGTGTGCTGGTGGGAACCTGCGTGGCTGTCGGCGGAATAGGCGTCAGCGTGGCGGTTGGGATGGGAGTGGGCGGCGGGGGTGTGGCAGCTTGCAGCTGACATGCCACCAAACCGGTCAGCAGGAGCAAAATCAGCATCATTGCAAACGTTTTTTTCACAGCAGCCTCCTTACAGGGTTTCAACAATCGTCGCCTCGCCCTGGCCAACGCCCACGCAGAGCGTCGCCAGACCATAACGGACGTTGCCGCAACGGCGCATTTCGTGGAGTAAGGTTGTCAGAATCCGCGCGCCCGAACAGCCCAGCGGATGCTCCAGCGCAATCGCGCCGCCGTTGACATTGACGATCGACTCAGCCAAAGCGAGGTCTTCCAGCACTGCAAGCGATTGCACCGCGAAAGCCTCGTTCAATTCCACCAGGCCGAGATCTGCCACCGTTAAACCGGCGCGCTTCAACGCCTTCTGCGTTGCCGGGACAGGCCCAACGCCCATGATGCGCGGCTCCACGCCCGCCGAAGCGGATGCGATAACGCGCGCGAGCGGTTTCAGCCCGAGAGATTGAGCTTTTTCGGCGCTCATCAATAAAACTGCGGCAGCGCCATCGTTCAACCCGGAGGAATTCCCGGCAGTGACGGTGCCGCCATCCTTACGGAAGGCCGGTTTCAGTCGAGCCAGGCTTTCCATGGTGGTATCACGGCGCGGGCGCTCGTCGGTTGTCACCATCAGCGGCTCGCCTTTTTTCTGCGGAACCGCCACCGGCAGGATTTCATCCGCAAATTTTCCGCCATCGATGGCCGCAATTGCTTTCTGATGCGAGGCAACGGCAAAGGCATCCTGCTTCTCGCGCGTCAGGTGCGGACGGCCCACGGCGATGTTTTCGGCAGTCTCCCCCATCGTATCCGTGCCGTGCATTTCCTTCATTTTGGGGTTGGGATACCGCCAACCGAGGGCGGTATCGTAGGCGGTCAGGTTGCCAAAGCTGAAGCCTTCTTCCGCTTTCGGCAGGGAATACGGCGCCCGCGACATCGATTCGACGCCGCCCGCGATGTAAATCTCACCATCCCCGGCGCGGATGGAACGCGCCGCGATATTGACCGCGTTCAGCCCTGAAGCGCACAGCCGGTTGACCGTCACCCCCGGCACACTGACCGGGAACCCGGCCAAAAGCAGCGCCATGCGCGCCACGTTGCGATTATCTTCCCCGGCCTGGTTGGCACAGCCCAGGTAGACTTCTTCCACCAGCGCCGGGTCGAGCTGGTTGCGCTCTAAAATGGCCTTCAACACCAGCGCAGCCAGGTCATCGGGCCGGACTTTTGCCAGTGAACCGCCCAACGCTCCAATCGGAGTACGAATGGCATCAACAATAACGACTTCGGTCACAGAACCCTCCAGGGTGTGTCAGGTGAGTTTGAATGGCCTGCTCAATGACACAAAATGTTTTCGGTACAAAGAAATTGTACCACTCACGCCTGTCCCCGTGCCTTTCGGGGATGCAATGACCGGGGCCACCCCCGCCAGTCCCTGTGCCTTTCGGGGATGCAGCTTTTGCCAAAGCAATGTCGCAGCGTGAATAAAGATTACCACCAGTAAGAATCGTTTCTACACCCGTAGGAATCGTTTCTACACCCACAGGAATCGTTTTACCAGCGGAAGAAATCATTTTTCCCGTAAAGGAATCACCAGCTTTGTTCAACTCAATCGAAACACCCCCAAATAAAAATCCCGCTCCGCAGGGAACGGGATTTTGACATCATTTCGAACGCTTCAGCCAGCACCACAGCGCCCGCCAGGCCAGCAATCCCAACCCCGAAGAGCCGCTCAGCACCACTCCAAAAATGGGGATGACCACCGTATTGAGCAGAAAAGCGCGCAGCAGCGCCGCCAGCGGCCCAGCAAAAACCATCGCCAGGATCGGCCGCCACAACTGGCGCGCGTTGGAACTGTTTTCGGGCTGATACAAGCCCAAAAACGGCGCAATCGCAAACCAGCCCAACGTCAGCGGCAGGAAAGTGGTCAGCATGCGCGGCGCCAGGCTGACGCCCGTCTCACCGTGCGTGGCAAACCCAACCACGGTCACAACGGCAAGTGCGAGCACATCACCAGCCAGCAAGGTTTTGGTGGATTTATCCATTGCACGGACTAAAGATTAACCGGCCGCCCGGTTTTGGCGGATTCCAGCAGCGCAACAATCGCCGCCACATTGGCGCGGCTGTCAGCCAGCGACATGTGCTGGGACTTGCCGGACAAAATGCAATCCGCCATGTCTTCGACTTCGCCGATATACAATTCCTGTGATGGGATGGTGATGCTCTCAGTTTTGTCTTCTCGGTACAGGCTGATTTTCTCGTCCAGGCCCGGCTTGAAGGGCGAGGGCACGGTAATCGTCCCTTCAGAGCCGACAATTTCGATGTGGGTGCGGAAAGGGGTGCGGAATCCACTGTCGAACTGGGCGTAGACTTCGCCGGGGAATTTCATCTGTCCGAAAAAAGAATCATCCACCCCGCTGCGCCCCGTCACCTGCTGACCAAAAACTTCCAGCGGCTCAGTCCCGATGATGAAACGCGCGAAGCTGATCGGATAGCAGCCCACATCCCAAATGCTGCCGCCGCCCAGGGCCGGATCCAGCCGGATATTGACTTCCGAAGGCATGCTGAAGGTGAACGAACCGCGAACGAGCTGAAGTTTGCCAATCGCGCCGCTGGCAACCAGTTCCCTGGCTTTCAGCGTCTGCGGATGGTGGCGATACATAAAGGCTTCGGTCAAAACCCGTTTGTTTTCAGCCGCAGCCGCGGCCATCGCATCCACTTCAGCCACGCTCAAGCCAATCGGTTTTTCACACAAAACGTGCTTCCCAGCCTGCAGGGCTTTGATGGTCCATTCGGCGTGAATGTGATTGGGCGTTGAGTTGTAGATCACATCAACATCGGGATCAGCCAGCAGGCTTTCATACGAACCATGCGCCGTGGGAATATTCCATTCCCTGGCGTAGGCATCCGCCGAGACCTGCGAGCGGCTGCCAACCGCGGTGAGCACGTTGCGGGCGGATGCGCGCAGCGGCGTAATCAGAGCGCGGTTGATGTTGGCGGTGGAGAGTAATCCCCAGTTTAACGGTTTGGTCATTTTGAGCTCCTTTTTTACCAGTAGTGATGGACAAGTTCACGGATACGGGCCGCATAAATCGCGCGGATTTTCTCCATCATGGCGGCATCCAGCACGGGCAGTTCGGCAGCTTTGGCATTATCCTCTGCTTGGGCCGGGTTTTTCGCGCCGGGGATGGTGCAGGTGACCGCCTCATGCATCAAAATCCAGCGCAAGGCAAACTGCGGCATGCTCCAACCGGCCGGGACAAGCGCGCGTAGTTCTTCGACCGCCTGCAAACCAGTCTCATAATCGACGCCTGAGAAGGTCTCGCCGCGATCAAACGCCTCACCATGCCGGTTGAAGGCGCGATGATCATCCGATTCAAAGGTTGACTTGGCAGTCAGCTTGCCGGTCAACATGCCACTGGCGAGCGGCACACGCGCCAAAATCCCAACCTTGCGGCGGGTGGCTTCAGTAAAAAACAATTCGGCGGGACGCTGGCGGAAAATATTGAAGATAATCTGCACACTCTGAACGTTGGGGAATTCGATAGCTTTGACCGCTTCCTCAACCTTTTCCACGCTGACGCCGTAATAGCGCAACTTCCCGGCCCGGACGAGATCATCGAGCACGCCGAAAGTTTCAGGCATGTAATAGACTTCAGTCGGCGGACAATGCAGCTGCAACAGATCAATCGCTTCAGCGTTCAGGTTTTTCAGGCTGCGTTCCACAAAAGCGGTCAGGTTTTCGCGGTTATAGCCGCCAGCCACGTGCGGATTCAACCGTCGACCGGCCTTGGTGGCCACGTAAATGGTTTCCTTGCGCTCCTTGAGCAGCTGCGCCACCAGCCGCTCCGAACGCCCGTCGCCATAGACATCCGCGGTATCGATAAAATTAACGCCCAGGTCGATGGACCGGTGCAGGGCGGCAAGCGAATCCTTGTCATCCACGCTGCCCCACGAGCCGCCAATCGCCCAAGCGCCAAACGAAACAGTGGAAACTTTCCAGCCGGTGCGGCCAAGTTCACGATATTGCATCAGTCGTTTCCTCCAAAGTCAAAGGGTAGGGAGCGCGGCATCCTGAAAGACAAAATCCGCCACACCATCCCCCACCATTATAAAGTGCAATCTCCCCTGCCGGGCAGAGGAGATTGCGGTTCACGTCAATACGGTTTACAGCCCTTTTGAAAGCTGATAGTACAGGTCATTCCAGCGCAGTTTGTCTTTGAATTCATCCACGCGGGTATTTTCGTCGATCAGCAGGAACTCGATCCCGGCCATATCGGCAAAATCTTGCAGATGTTCGGCAGTGACGGAATAGCTGAAACTGGTATGATGCGCGCCGCCAGCGTAAATCCAGGCCGCGGCAGCCGTCTTGAGATTGGGACGCGGCAGCCAGAGCGCGCGCGCCACTGGCAGTTTGGGCAGCGGCTCGTCGGTCGGTACCACATCAACGATATTAGCAACCATGCGGAAGCGCTGACCCATGTCCATGATGGAAGCGCCGATCGCCGGGCCGGTGTTGGCATCGAAAATCAGGCGCACCGGGTCAGCTTTGCCACCGATGGAAAGCGGCAAAATCTCCAGTTTGGGTTTGTTCGAGGCGATCGATTCGCAGATTTCGAGCATGTGCGCGCCCAAGACCTTATCACCCGAAGCGCTGAAGTGATAGGTGTAATCTTCCATGAAGCTGACGCCGCCTTTCAGCCCGGCAGCCATCACTTTCATCGCGCGAACAAGCGCCGACGTTTTCCAGTCACCTTCTGCGCCGAAGCCGTAACCGTCGCGCATCAGGCGCTGCACAGCCAGCCCGGGAAGCTGCGCCAATCCGTGCAAATCTTCAAAGGTGGTTGTAAAGGCATTGAAATTACCGGCCTGCAGGAAGTTGCGCAGCCCGAGTTCAATGCGCGCGCCTTCGCGCAGGGAAGTGTTGCGCTCGCCGCCAGGGCGCAGAGCGGCAGCGACGTCATATTCATCCAGGTATTGATTGACGAGTTGGTCGATTTCGGCATCAGTGACCCGATTCACTACCTTGACCAGATCGCCCACCCCGTAGCCATAGACATCGTACCCGAGCCGAATCTGCGCCTCGACTTTATCGCCTTCGGTGACAGCCACGTCGCGCATATTATCGCCAAAACGGGCCACTTTGCCGCCCTGCGAATCGGCCCAGGCGCTGGCAGCGCGCGTCCATGCGCCGATGCTGGATTGGACTTCTTCATCCTTCCAGAAACCCACCACCACCTTGCGATTCAGTCGCAGGCGGCTGCCGATGAATCCGAATTCACGATCACCGTGCGCCGCCTGATTCAGGTTCATGAAGTTCATGTCAATCTCAGCCCAGGGAATTTCGCGGTTGTACTGGGTATGCAGGTGCAGGAAAGGCTTCTTGAGTTGAGTCAGTCCGGCAATCCACATTTTGGCTGGTGAAAATGTGTGCATCCAGGTAATCAAGCCCACGCAATTTTTCGTGGAATTGGCTTCCAGGCACAAGTCACGGATGGCTTCGGCTGAGGTCAACACCGGTTTGAACACCACCCGCACCGGAATCTGCGCCGAAGACCCTAAATATGCGGCCATCTCGCGCGAATGTTCGGCAACCTGCTCGAGTGTTTTGGGACCATATAGATGCTGGCTGCCGGTCACAAACCAGACTTCATTTTGTTTTAAGTCGATCATGAGAATTACTCCTGTGGATAAAGAGAAAAGCTACTGCCCATAAACATGGGTGTAGCGATAGTGTAGTTTTTCAACATTTTCAGCGGGGATGACATCCGGGGTTCCAATTTGGAGCGCCATCCAGACCGTGGCGGCAATATCCTCGACCATCACGGCCGATTTCACCGCCGACTGACCGCTGCTGCCAATCGTGAAAACGCCGTGATTTTTAAGCAGCACAGCGGTCGATGTACCAATACATTCGATGACCTGCTTGCCAATCTCCTCGCCGCCGATCAACGCAAACCCGGCGCACGGAATTTCGCAGCCAAATTCGTCAGCCTGCGCTGTCAGATAAACCGGGATTGGTTTGTTGACCGCCGCGAAAGCAGTCGCATAACGCGAGTGGGTATGAACCACGCCATTCACATCTTCCCGCTGACGATAGATATACAAATGGCTGGCGGTATCAGAGGATGGCTTGAGACTACCTTCCAGGATTTTGCCGTTTAAATCCACAACGACCATGTCTTCGGCGCGCAAATCTTCATAGCGGACGCCGCTGGGTTTGATGACCACCAATCCACTTTGCGGGTCGCGAATGCTGACGTTGCCGCCAGTCCACACCACCAGGTTGTGTTTGGGCAATTCAAGGTGTAGTTTAACCAACTCAGCTTTTATGTTTTCGAGCATGGATTCTCCTCGTCATTAACGGGATACAATCCCATCCGTGCAGTTTTAGGCCTTGATCTGTTCCGCTTTGATCTTCTTCAAGCGTTTCATCACGTCGTTTTCGCCGCGGCCGAAATAATCGTGCAGGGTGAGATATTCAGCAAACAACTGGTCATAGATTTTCGTGGCGGCAGGATTGGGCTTAAAGGTTTCATCTTTGAGTCTGCCCATCACCGGCGCGGCATCATAGATGGAGTCATAGCCGCCCGCCGCTTTGCCAGCCGCGACGGCTCCAAACATGGCCGAACCCAGCGCCGGAGTCTGCCCGGAAGCGGAGACTTTGAACTCGCGCCCGGTCACATCCGCATAAATCTGCATCAGCAGCTTGTTCTTTTCGGGCAAGCCGCCACAGGCCACCAACTCGGTCACGGGAACGCCGTTTTTTTCGAGCGCTTCCACGATGACGCGGGTTCCATAGGCGGTGGCTTCAATCAGGGCGCGATAAATTTCCTCGGGCCGAGTCAACAAGGTCATCCCGATTAACATCCCGGTTAGATCGACATCCACCAGCACCGAGCGGTTGCCATTCCACCAATCCAGCGCTACCAATCCGCTCTCGCCCGGTTTCAGCCTGGCGGCTTTTTCCTCCAGCAATTGATGGATATTGATGCCGCGCGACTGGGCTTCCCGCTCGTAAGCGGCGGGCACGCAGTTTTCCGTAAACCAGGCAAAGTGATCACCCACGCAGGATTGTCCGGCTTCGTAGCCAAATAATCCGGGCAAAATGCCATCTTCCACATAACCACAAATGCCGGGAACCAGGTGTTCTTCCTTCCCCAGCACCATGTGACAGGTGGATGTGCCCATGATCATCACCATGCGACCCGACTCCACCACCGTCGTGGCCGGGACAGCGACATGCGCATCCACATTGGCGATGGCCACGGCGGTACCGGGTTTGAGCCCTGTCCACTTTGCGGCCTGTTCAGTCAGCCCACCGGCCTTATCGCCAATCGGGCGGATGTCGCGAGTCATCTTTTCATCAATGACATTTTCCAGCAGCGGATTTAGCGCCGCAAAATAGGCTTTCTCAGGGAAACCTTCGCGCTTCGACCAGAGCGCCTTGTAACCGGCGGTGCAGCTGTTGCGCGTCTCCACGCCGGTCAGCTGCCAGACCACCCAATCCGCCGCTTCGAGCAGGCGATCGGCGGCGGCGTAGATTTCGGGCGCTTCGTTGGCGATTTGCAGCGCCTTGGAGAAAAACCACTCCGACGAAATTTTGCCGCCATAACGATCCAGCCAGCCTTCACCCATTTTCCGGGCGGTGGCGTTGATGATATCGGCTTCTGGCTGCGCAGAATGATGCTTCCACAACTTCACCCAGGCGTGCGGCTTCTGACGATATTCAGGCAGCGTACACAAAGGTGTGCCATCCGCCTTGACCGGCAGCATGGTGCAGGCGGTGAAATCCACGCCCAGGCCGATCACATCCGCCGGGTCAACGCCTGATTGCGCTAGAACCGCCGGGACTGTGTTCTGAAAAGTCCGCAGGTAATCTTCGGGATCCTGCAGCGCCCAATCCGGCTCCAGGTGCAGGCCGCTCTCGGGCAAAACCTCGTCGATGACGGAATGCGAATACTGGTAGACGGCCATCGCCACTTCACGACCATCGGCCACATCCACCAGCATGGCTCGCCCGCTTTCAGTGCCAAAATCAACGCCAATCGTGTACTTTGTCATAAAATATCTCCTAATTGGTTAAATGTTGATAACGACTTTCAGCCCAACCCGCCGCTCCGCGACATCAAACGCCTGCGCGGCCTGCTCCAGCGGGAAACAATGCGTCACCAGTGAGCGCACATCCACCAGCCCTTTTGAAACCATCTCAATCGCGCGCGGATAGGTGTGTTTCATCCGTCGCACCAGCTTGATCGTCAGCCCTTTTCGCCGCGCCACCCCGGCCGAAAACACCGTCTTGTCATCCGATGGGATTCCGACCAGGATAACTTTTCCACCAGGGACAACGGCGGCGAACGCATCCTCAACCGCTCCCTGCCCCCCGGCAACTTCGAAGGCCACATCGACGCCCCGTTTAAGGGTCGCCGCCAGGATTGGACTCACATTGGGCTGGTCATCCGTTAAAAAGGCGTGCTGCGCCCCGCAAGCTTTGGCCGCTTCCACCCGGTGCGGAAGTTTATCAGTCGCGACAATATTGGTTGCGCCTGAAAGCTTCGCCAGTTGGATGATGAGCAGCCCAATCGGGCCGCAGCCGAACACCCCAACCGTCATCCCGGCCTTGAGATGCGCCAGATCTACCGCATGGATGGCCACGCCCAGCGGCTCCAGCATGGCGCCGTCCTCGTTTGAAATCGTATCAGGGATGGGGAAAAGACAGCTCTCGTCCCAGGCCATGAATTCGCGCAGCGCGCCATCCACGCCGCCATGCCCGGCAAATCTCACATCCGGGCACAAATTTGGATGCCCGCGCAGGCAATATTCACACTTCCCGCACGGGATAGCAGGTTCCACTGCCACGCGTTCGCCGGTTTCTGTAACGGCAGCAAACTCATGCCCCAGCACCAGCGGAGCTGTCAAATGAGCATCTCCGATGCCCTGTTCAGCAAACCAATGCAAATCTGAGCCACAAATACCAACGGAAGTAATCTTTAACAAGGCCTGTCCCTGGGCTGAAACGGGCTTTGGTTCTTCGTGCAAGCGAACATCGCGCAAACCATGTAAACGTAAGACTTTCATTTTATTTTCCTGAAAAAACCTTCGTTATCGTTACCGTTATCGTTCACAATATATTATAACAAAGGTATAATAGAAAATACAATAGCAATACTTATCCATCACGGGTGAACATAATGGCTCGTCAAAGAGTTCCGAAGACCACCATCAAAGACATTGCCCAGATGTGCAAAGTCTCCACGCAAACTGTTTCGCGTGTCATCAACAATCGGCCGGATGTCTCGCCGGATACCCGTACCGCGGTGGAGAAAGCCATTGCCGAGATGGGCTACCGCCCCAGCGCCCTGGCGCGCAGCCTGGTGCAGCAGCGCAGTTACACCCTCGGGGTAATCCTGGCGGGCTTACGCTATGTGGGCGTATCACAGACCCTGAATGGCATTGCCGAACAATGCGAAGCCTCGGGCTATGCCATGTTTGTCAAAGAACTGCCGCGCTTCGACACCCCCAATATCGTTCCGGTCGTTGAAGCGCTCATGGCGCACCAGGTGGAGGGCATCATCTTCGCCGCGCCGGAATTCAACGAAAACGTTAAAATCGCCCAATCACAGTTACCGGCCTCCGTCCCGCCGATTGTGTTCCTGAAAAGCCAGCCCAACCCCAATTATGACACCATCAACGTTGAAAATTATAATGGCGCGAAAAAAGCGGTCGAATATCTGCTTTCACGCGGCAGGCGGCAAATCGGATTAATCACCGGTCCGATCGAGTGGCTAGAAGCCCGTCAGCGCAAACAAGGCTGGGAAGATACGTTGAAAAGCGTCGGGGTGGAGGTGACCTCCCGAAACTGGTCAATCGGCAACTGGTCATCGGCTAGCGGAGAGTCCGCTTTCGCCGAATTAATCCAGAAATATCCTGAGATGGATGCCGTTTTTGCGGGGAATGACCAGATGGCGCTAGGGGTACTCCATTATGCCCATAAAAATGGAATTCGAGTGCCTGCAGATCTGGCGGTGATCGGCTTCGACGATCTAACCGAGGCGGCTTATTTTACCCCGGCCCTGACCACCATCACCCACCCGCTGCGGGAATTGGGAATTCGGGCGGTGAAAACCATTTTGGAACAAATCGAAGGAACCGAACATCACCAACCCGGCCGGGCCATGACCCTGCAAACCGAGTTGATTGTGCGGGATAGCACCTCATGAAGCATCGCTCGCTGGAGTTTTTTCCTGAAGAGGGCAAACCGACGGCACCGGAGATTGCTGACCGCCACCCGGCAAGGTGAATTCAATCGCTAACAGCATGCTGGCGATCAAAAATATTTTATAAACTGGGCTTGTGTTCGTCCGGCCTCAATAAATACAGCTTGAACGAAGGGCAGAGATTTGGGGGATTTTCCACTTTCCAGCAATTACACTCAGACTAATCACTACAGCGGGCGATCCGTGACCGATCAACTTTATTCCTTTTTGGTTTTGGAAAGTTTGATGCTCACATCCGTAGGCAAGGCCAGCCCGGCCTCAATTTCAATCGCTTTGATAACTCCCACCGGGACGGGACAGGCCGCATGTGTGCAGAATTTGACGCCCATCTCGTGAGTTTTGGGCATGGTGCGTTTAAACGAGATTTCCTTGTAAGGATCAACCTCCGTCAACTCTTCGCCCATGCGCCGGATGGCGGCACACTCACTGGTAATGTTAATTTTACAGACACTGCCATCCATGGTTGTATTGACCTGACTTGAGTAACCACAATTCCCGGCGAAGATATCAGCTTGAGCCATAAAACTCTCCTTATCAATAATTTTTTAACAGCGCAATTTTACCCGTTTAGATGCCAATAATTTGAGAAAGTTCCATGAGTATTCAAGCCCGCCTGCGTTTGTTCATAGCCCTTTGAAAACTTCTTCCAACTGCGCTGCCAACGTATCGCGACTGAAATGTTCCTCCAGGTATTGGCGGCCGTACATCCCCAGCATCCTGGCATGGTGCCGGTCTGCTTCCAAAAACCGGATGGCATTGGCCATATCCTGGGCATCGCCCGGTTTGGGGAAGACTCCGCAATCCGCCATTTCCACAACCTCGCGGATCACACCCTCGATCGCCAGCACGACCGGTCTCCCGGCGGCCATGTAATCAAAAACCTTATTGGGGTAAGTGGTTTTGTATTCCTCGAGCGGCTTCAAAATTGCCAGGCAGGCATCCGCACCGGCCAGGGCTGCAGCCATCTCGTTTTTCGAAACCGGCGGCAGGAACAGAACGTTCTTCAGCCCCAGTTCGACGGCGCGCGCCTGTAAATTGGGCTTTTCCTTGCCGTCGCCGAGAAAAACAAAATGGATGGCTGGAGTTTGCGCCAGCAGGCCAGCACACTCCAGCACCACTTCCAAATCGTTGGACATACCATGCGCCCCGGCATACAGCACCACAAACTTCTCATCCAGTTGATGCGCTGACCGGAATGGGAGACCGTCATCAAGCGGATCAAACATCCCGGGGTCGGCGCCATTTGGAATCAGTTCCACGCGCTGCGCGCCCCGACTTTTGACATGCTCCACGTATCCCGGGCTGTTGACAATCATCCGGTCAGCGTGCCGGTACAGGAAATGCTCCAGCCACAACGAGAGCTTGATCAGGGTCGGGTTTTTCAGCACCCTAACCGCGATGGCAAAATCGGGCCATAGATCACGCACCTCGAACAGGAACTTCGCCCCTTTCAGCCGCGCCAGCGCCCAGGCCGTCACGCCCTGAAAAATGGGCGGCGAAGTGCCCCAGACGGCATCCACGTTTCTGACGGTCAGCCCCACTAAAAAGGACGACGCCATAAACGAGAAAAAGGCCAGCACGCGATGAACAAAGGATTTGTGCAGCGCGTTGTAGGTATAGGCGCGGATGACCCGCACGCCATCCGCTGACTCACGCCCCATTTTCGCAGCCGGAGACTTGCCGCCGGTTAAATAGCTGACATTGCTTGCGATGACCGTCACCTGGTGCCCGCGTGAAACGAGAAAACGCGCCAGTTCGTGATGGCGCGTTCCACCGGGTTCGTCCAGCGCGGCAAAAGCTTGATGGATGAGCAGGATGTGCATGAGGCCTTAGTATAGCCTGAAATATTCGCTGGCGGTTTCAATGCGATCCAGTAATTCGCTGATTTGCGGGTTATGCGCCTCATCCCAGCGAATCTCGTAGCGCATATACTCAAGATAATCTTCCAGCACCTCGATTTTTCCCTGGCGAAGCTGAGCGCTGACAGATTCAATCAGCGTCCACCGCGTTTGTGGGTCATCCTCCGAGAAATGCTCCCTGGGTGGCACCTGACGCAGCAGCGCAGCGTATTGATCCAGTAAAACGGCGATCTCATCCAGCCGGGACTGGTCGTCGTTGGTTTCGGGGAAGCGGAATTCGCTTTCAAATTCCACCTTGATTTTGGTGGATTTGACCTCGGCCGTCAGCGAGAGCGCCGGGATTTTGACGCTGTACGTAGGCGAGATCCAGCCTGCGGTTGGCTCCGAGATTCCCGGGCCGCTGAGCCGCTCCCCAGCGCGATCCAACGTCACCTGGACCGGTTCCGAGCTTTTCAGGCACAGCACAATCAGGCCTTGCGGCGAGTGCAGACGCATTTCCAGGCCGCCCTCGCTCAATTCGTAGGGCCAGTCGGGCAGCAGCCAGTGCAAGCGCAGCACCTGCTTGAAACGCGCCTGAAATTCCACCTGGTCGGTGACCGTCCAGGTTTCGGAGCGATCCACTTCCACCTGGCGGTGATGCGTGGCGCGGAAGCGGTCCAGGTAGGCGGTGTGCCATGCCCCAAGTCCCTGCCAGAGATTGAGCGAACCTGAGCCAGTCAAGTTCCAAAAACATTTTACGCGCGCAAAATCGAGGTAGAGAAAGCGCCCGGCGCGGGTAAACTGGTCAGCGCCGTTGAGGGTGACGGTGTTGTGGACGGAGGCGTGGGTCAGGGCATTCTCCCAGGGCGGCGCGGCGTTGTAGTGATAGGTACCGGCATCCGGGGTGATGTTCAAGCCGCGCCACCACAAGTCGATATGCAGCAGGTCGGCGTGGCCGGGGCGCGATTTGAATACGGCGGCGCGCAAATAGGCCCACGAGCTTCCGCGAGGTGAGGCAATGGATGAAGTAGCGGGAGCGTTGCGCATGTAGACCATTCGGCGCTGTTCTGACAGGGTTTCAGCGAATTTAAGACGGGAAGCCGCTTCATCTCCGGGCTGCAACACGCCAAACCAGAGCGCCATTTCGTCCCAGGGGCCGCTTTCAAAGGGACGGTTGTCGGAAAACATCAGCCAGGCGGCCTGCAGGATGGGGCGATAGTCTTCAAACGGGCAGTTGGTGAGCGGAAAGATGTACGCGCCATCGTTGGGGCCAAAGTTGGCCGCCCGCCCGCTGAACGGATCGGTCAGGGCCAGCAGCCAATTGGTGGCGGCCTCCAGCCGGGCGTGCGCCTGTGTCGGGACAAGCGTGGGGCGTTCTTTGCCAAATTTCACTTCCGTCAGACCGCCTGTGCGGCGCGCCAGGGCGTAGACCCACAGCGCAGTTTGCAGCATCAGGCGGTGGTAGTTCATGCTGTGCTGGATGTATTCTCCGCCATTTTCAATCTGGTTTTCGAAGCACCAGATCAGCCACTTCCAGCCAGTTTCTTTCCATTGCTCCGATTCCGGGTGGGCGGGCAGAGTCAGCGCGGCGGTGTAGAGCGCGGCTGATTCGGTGAGTAAATGATTGTTGTTTTGCGAGCGCGCATACAGCAGTGTAGCGGGAATCCGGGCAGCATGGGCGGCTGTCGAAGCGGCGAGAGCAGCGAGGCGTGCGGGGGTGGATTCTTCCGCTTTGGCGAAAACCTGCGCGGCCCAGACAAAGGACATTAAACGGAGCCCAACTTCCTGTCCAGACATCCAATTAGGCCCCAAATAGGGCGGATTGGCAGCTGTAAATTCTTCAAAATAGCGCCAGAAAGCGACGGCGTAGTGCTCGTCGCCGGTGATGTGATAGGCGCGCCCGAGCGTGAATGCCCAGCCGAAGCGGGCGGGTTCCCAGGTGAACTTGATGTCGGAGGTCGCAGGTCGAAGGTCAGAGCGTGTTTCGTATTCCGTCCAGTGCTGGAGGGGCGGAGCGGGCGTGAGCTGGATTTCAACCGGGCCACCACCGAATTGGCGAAATTTGCCGCTGACGATTTCATCGGCGGCGGCGCGCAGGTCGGCCAGGCCCTCGGGCCCGAGCAGGGTTTGCAGGCGGGCAGATTTAGGCAGGTCAAAAAGCGGTTCGAGCCGTAGATCGTCGCGCGGGGCGGGCGGTTGGATGGTGCGGAGGTTATGACCGGTTTTCAAGTCAAGTTGATAGATCGCATTAAGCGCCACCGGTTTAAGTCCCAGTTCACGGGCGGCTTTCAGGGCATGAAAGAGCTTCATAGCGAGATGTGTCCGAGTTCAGAGAGGGCAAAAAACAGGGCGCTGAGGTGCATGGCTTGCAGAAGGTTGCCGTTTTGCGCCATCTGGATGACGGCGGCCAGCGGCGTGGGGTGGATTTCGATGCGTTCAAGGTCCTCGGCGGATTGCGCGCCGGTTTTTTCCACGTCCTGCGCCAGGAAGATGTGCATGCGGTTGGTGTGATTATCGGGGTTGGGCGAGACGGCGGGCATTTCCTGCCAGCGTCCGCCGCTGTAGCCGGTTTCTTCCAGCAGTTCGCGGCGGGCGGCTTGCAGAGGGCTTTCGCCGGGGTCGATCATCCCGCCGGGGATTTCCCAGATGACCTGGCCGACGCCGTGCCGGTAAAGCCGAATCAGCAGGACTTCCTGCTGGCGGGTGAGGGCGAACACACAGGCCCAGTCGCTGAATTCCAGGATGACCGGTTCGAAGATCCTGCCGTCGGGCAGCTGGCAGGTGTCGAGGCGCACTTTGGGGTGCAGGCGGCGCGAGGTGAGCGCTTTCAGGGTGGTAACGGGCATGGGTTTTTAGAAGCGAGCCGGGGACAGCGGCGAGAGATCGAAGGCAGTTTTCGCCTTGTTGGCGAGCTCCGCCACGACCTGGCCGGTGCCGGGGCCGAGACTCAGCCCGAGCATGGCGTGACCGGTGGCGAGGATCAAGTTGCTGTGGCGCGGCGAGAAGCCGATCACCGGCAGGCCATCCGGGGTGGTGGGGCGCAAGCCGGCCCAGGTTTCCTGGATGTCGAGTTTTTCATCCACCTGGATGTATTCACGCACAACGCGCTCAATCTGGGCGATGTATTTGGTATCCGGCGTTGTGGACATGTTGCCCACTTCCAGGCGGCCGGTGAAGCGCAGTTTGTCGCCTAGCGGGGTGACGGCCACGCGCCGCTCGCCGAGAATCAGCGCCTGGCGCGGCATGACTTGGGTGGCGGCCATGGTCAGGCTGTAGCCGCGCGCCGGTTGGACGGGCAGATTCAGGCCGAGTCCGCGCGCCACGAGCGGCGACCAGGCCCCGGAAGCCAGTACCACCTGTCCGGCTTCGAACTCGTCCTGCGCGGTGATGACGCGCGTGATTTTTCCGCCCGCGCTTTCGAGGCGGGTGACGGGCGTATTGGAGCGCAGGTCGGCGCCCAGGGCGCGGACGCGCTCGGCCAGCTGTTGCAAAAAGCGCGCCGGGTTGAGCGACGAATCGCCGGTGAAGTGCACCCCGGCAATCACATCATCCAGCGCAGCTGGTTCGCGGGCACGGACGGCGGCTTTGTCCAGCACTTCGGCGGGTAGGCCATGCTGGTGGAGCAGTTCGGCTTCATGCCGACCGCCTGCGAAGGATGTTTCGGTCTTGTACAGAAAAAGCAGGCCGGTTTCGCTGTAGTGACAGTCAAAGCCTTCCGCGGTGATCATTTCCGCGAAGTTGCGGGCGCTGAGCAAGCCAAGCGCTTTCAGCGGCGGGATGCCGCGCTGAACGTTGGAGTCGCTGCAGGCTGCGGCAAAGCGCAGCAGCCACGCCAGATACTCCGGGGCGAGGCTGATTTTCATCCCGAAAGGGCTGTTTTCAGCGTCGAGCAGCCATTTCAGCGCGGTCGGGATGATGCCAGGCGCAGCGAGCGGGAGGATGTGACTGGGGACGATGTGCCCGGCGTTGCCCGCCGAACTGCCCACGCCCACCGCGCCCTGGTCGAGCAGGGTCACGCTGCGACCCGCTTTGAGTAAATAGTAGGCGGCATTCAAGCCAATCGAGCCGCCACCAATGATAAGAACATCTGCTTTTGAAAGGGACATTTTCGCCTACGGAATTGCGCTGAAAGACTGGTTTGAGTTGACCGTGTAATTGAACGAGCCGACATTATCGGCATAGCAGGTGGGCGTGCCATAAAAAGCGACCGCATCCACCAATCCAATGAACAGACGTGTCGCGCCAGCCGGAGCCGCAAAAACCTGCGGCTTTCCCGCGCTGTTCACGCCATCGCCGATCAGGAAGACCTGGCCAATTTGCGGATCAAGGCGCGCAAAGTCCTTGCCAATCCCGTCCGTTTTGAAATTGATTAGGTCTGGCGCGGGTTCCAGCGGAATCACATCCGTCAGGAAAACCCCCGTCAGCGCGCCGGAAGGCCCCTGGTAGGCGCTGATTCCACCAAAAGAGTCGATCTGCGCATTCGAATTCGGGTCGCCATCCGGCAGGAAACCCTGTTCCAGCGGACCGCCGAAATAGTTGATTTGTCCGCTAGCCTGAAAGGTGAACTCGCTCCCCGGCGTGATGCGATAACCAGGCGGGAAGACCTCCTGCACCACGCTCGAATCGCGGCACGAGAAAATGCTCACATCAGAGGGCTGTCCGAGCGGCGGGATGCTGATGTCGGTGCGCCCAGCCAGATACAGCACCGGCGAAGCGCCGGTCGCCGCTGTTACGCTGGGAACGGGCTGCGTGGGCGCCTGCCCCGGGATGGCGGGCAGGGGCAGCTGTGGCAGGCCGAACTGCTTTAACCACTCCCCGCCGGTATACCACGCCACCACTCCCAGGCAGAGTACCAAAAGGCAGCACAACACCGCCAGGGCCAGAACAATCAAGAGAGTCATCGAACCTTGTTTTTTCTGCATGGGGAGCTCCTTTTGGCAAAAATTATATCGCCAAAATCACTGCTGGGGCTGGATGCCATTCCCAAAGGGGTCACGTTCATCCATCAGCAGCTGGCCTTCAGTCATCACCCAGGCTTCACCGGTGATGGTGGGGATGACTTGACCATCCTGAACCTCGACCTGGCCCTCGAAAACGCTCCCGACAACCGACTCCTGCCGCCAAACCTGCCCCGGAACGAGACGCCCGTCCGCCATTAAACAGGCCAGTTTCGCGCTGGTGCCGGTTCCGCACGGCGAGCGGTCGTAGGCTTTGCCGGGACACAGCACAAAGCTCTGACTGTCGGCCTGCGCCGTGGGGGCGAATAACTCGACATGGTCAATTTCGTGCCCGTCAGGGGCGGTGATGCCCATTTTAGTGTACGCCGCGCGGACGCGCCAGGCGAAATCCGTCAGCTGCTCCAGGTTTTGGAGCGAAACCGGCAGCCCGTGGTCGTGACACAGGAAGAACCAGTTGCCGCCCCAGGCCACATCGCCGTGGATGGTGCGACCGTCCACTTCCACGGCGACCTGTTCCAGCAGACGGTAGGATGGCACGTTGCGGACAGAGACGCGGTTCGGGTAGCTTGACTCTGTTTCAGCCGGGTGCAGCGTCGCTTCGACGACTCCGACCGGGGTTTCGATGCGGTAGGTGCCGGGGCTGATTTTGCCCTGGTAGGCGAGCGAGGCCATCAGGCCAATCGTGCCGTGCCCGCACATGCCCAGGTAGCCGACGTTGTTAAAGTAGATGACTCCCAGCTGGCAAGTCGGGTCGGCGGGCGGGACGAGCAGCGCGCCGACCAACACGTCGTTGCCGCGTGGTTCGCACAGGATTTGCGTGCGAAAGGTGTCAAAATCTGTTTTCAGGCGGGATAACTGTTCGGCAACGGTGCCGCGGCCCAGGTCGGGGTAGCCCTCACTGATTAAACGGGTCGGCTCGCCGCCGGTGTGTGAATCCAGAAACGGGATACGCTTCATCGCTTCTCCAGGAAAGATTTTTGATTTTAGATTGTTGATTGGACACTGGCAATCTAAAATCGCAAATCGATAATCAAAAATTAAATGCTCTTAAAAATCCGCTCGAATTCGATCCGGTCGGATTCAGTCAGGGGCAACAGGGGCAGGCGCGGGCCGCCAACGGGGATGCCGAGCAGTTCACAGCCGCGCTTGACCTTTTGACAGTAGCTGCCGCTTTCGAGACAGCGCATGAGTGGCAGGAGTTTGTCCATCGCGGCGCGGGCGGCGGCAAAATCTCCGGCCAGGGCGGGTTGGAGCACGGCGGCGTGCTGGCGCGGGGCGCAGGAGGCGCCGCCGCCGATCCAGGCTGTTGTGCCCCACAGGAAGTAGTCTAGGGCCTGGTCGTCGGAGCCGCAGATCATCTGGTAGCGCTCGCCGTAGCGCAGCCGGAATTCGTAGACGCGGCTCATGTCGCTGGAGGCTTCCTTGATGCCGATGATGTTGGGCAGGTCGAGCAGGCCGTCCATCACCTCGTAGCCGACTTCCGTCCCGGCGCGCCAGGGGAAGTTGTAGAGCACAATCGGCAGCGCGGTACTGGTGGCGACGGCGCGATAGTGGGCCAGCAGTTCGCGCTGAGTAGGCCGCGAGTAGGGTGGGACGGCCACCATCAGGGCCTCGTAGCCCATTTTTTCGGCGGCCTGCGAGTAACGGATGACGTCGCGCGTGGCGCCGGAGTTGGTCCCGGCAATGAGCGTGACCCGCCCGGCGGCCTGGTCTTTGACAAACTGGAACACGTCCAGCCGTTCGGCTTCCGTCAGGGCGTAGACTTCGCCGGTCGTCCCGCCAGGGACCAGGCCGTTGATGCCATTGTCAATCAGGTAGTCGATCAGTTGGGCGAGGACGGGGTAATTGATAGATTCGTCCGCGTTGAAGGGGGTGATGATGGGGGCGTAGATGCCGGTCAGTTGCATAGGGGCTCCTGGAGTTAAGATGGTGGATACTGGAGGTCAGAGACTGGAAAAGGTGCGTTTGAATTGTTCAATCGTGGGGATCATCGGCGGACTGATGTTGGCGGGGATGTCATCCAGCGCGAACCAGTTATATTCGGTGTGTTCGTGGTCAAGTTTTACTGCGCCGCTAAAATTGCGTGCCAGATAAACGATGGTGACGTTGTAGACTTCGTCACCGTTGGGATAACGATAAAATAGTTCCGGGCCGGAAAAAACGCCAAAAAGCGACATATCGCCGATTTTAAGGGCGGCCTCCTCCAGTGTTTCACGCCTGGCAGCTGTTTCCACCCGTTCACCCGGTTCAGTGGCGCCGCCCGGCGGCCCCCAACAACCGCTGTCGGAGCGTTTCATCAACAGCAGGCGGTTGTGGGCATCGACAATCAAAATCGCCGCGCCGACCATCAGGATCGGGCGGTGTCCAATCAATTGGCGGAGTTGGATGATGTAATCCATTTAAGTCTGATTAAACCACGAAGGTGCGCAGTTCGTCCATGAGACTGCACACCTCCGTGCGATTGATTTGATTTACAAATCTTCCGGCCGTAAACCGGTTACTTTTGCCATGCGAGCCAGCATACGCGGACCAATTTCTTCGCTAGCGTGGAATGCAAAAATGACATCCGGCCAATCTGGTCGAGAAAGAACTTTATGTGACCCGGTCTGGCGTTTGACACTCCATCCGAGCCGCGCAAGAACGGCCAGTAATCTTTTGGCCTTGATGGTTCGCCACTCAGTCATGCGGCAGAAAAGGAAAACAACAAACTGGCAGGATTTTCACCGTTTTCAAGCCGATCAGCCACCACACGCAAAGCCAGGGCCTGCGCATGCGCCACCGCACCTTCAGGTGATGTCCCATAACACATGACACCCGGAAGTTCCTTCACTTCAGCCAACCAGCGGCCATCTGCTTCCAGTTCATATTCAATGGTAAATTTCATTTTATTTCCTTTCAACGTGCCTCTGTAAAATTATAGCACGCTGTCAAACACCAGTTCCGCAAAGCGTCTCAACACCTGCGCCGCCACCGGCGACTCGCGCAGTGTGGACAGAATTTGCTCCACGTCCTGGCCTTCAGCCGCCAGCTCATCCCGTTCGGCGTGGATATACGTCCGCGCGATATCGGCATCGATCTCCGGATGAAACTGCACGCCCCAGGTATTTTGGCCTACGCGGAAGGCCTGGTTCATATCCCAGCCGTCAAAAGCCAGCCGCACCGCGCCCGGCGGCAGGCGCAGCGCCGACTGCGTATGGCTGACCTGCGCCGCAAAATCCGCGCCCAGCCCGCCCAGCAGCGCATCCTTCTGCCCGGCTGGGGTCAGTTCCACCCGCGTCGTGCCTTCCTGCGGCCCGCGCGGATTGTTGCCCACCTCGCCGCCAAAGGCGTACGCCAGCAGCTGGTGACCGTAGCAGACGCCCAAAATCGGCACATCCGCCCCGGCCACCTCCACCAGCCAGCGCGCCGTGCGCTCGCTCCAGTCGAGATGCTCTGTCACCATGCAGTGCGAACCCGTCACCAGCACTCCGGCCAGCGTTGCCAGTGGAGGAAACTCCGCCCCGCCGCGCGGGTCAAACACCTCCAGCTGGTCAGGATCCAGCCCCAGCCCGGCCTTGAACCAGTCATCGAAATCACCCCGCCGCGCCGCCAGCTCTGGCAGCGTATTGCCCACTTTGACGATTAACAGCTTTTTCACTCAATTACCACCTTCTCGCCATTTTTGCGCAGCGATTCGACCGCCGCGAAGGTTGCTTTGGTGACCGCGACCAGCTGTTCCGGCGCGATGGGCGCCTGCCCCGCGCGAATCGCACTGACGAGCACCTGCATCTCGTTAAAATGGCCTTTATCCTGCCCAGCCAGTTTCACCGTTTTCCTTTTCCCGTTCCGCACCGTTTCCAGCGACCGGAAATCATCCAGCACCGCCACCGCGCCGTCGCAAAAAACTTCGACTCTTTCTTTGGGGAAGGATTTATCGCCGCTGGCGAGATAATCCACCACACCGAGCGAACCATCCGCAAACGTAAACGTCATGCTGACGTTGTCCTCGCGGTATTTACCGCCATTCGGCAAAGCCGTGGCGCACACGTTGACCGGCGCGGAACCGGCCAAAAAGCTCAGAAAATCCACAAAATGGCAGCCCTCGCCGATGATGCGCCCACCGCCCTGGGCCGGGTCATGCGTCCAGTGGTTAAGCGGAATATATCCGGCGTTGATGCGGTAGTGCATGTAAAGGGGTTCTGTGCGCTGTGCGAAATGCGCGGCCAGCTGCGTGGCCAGCGGCGCAAAGCGGCGGTTGAATCCAACCATCAGCAACCCGTTAGCGCTGGACGATAGACGCTCCGTTTCGGTTTGTGGTTCACAGTTCATCGTCAGTTGCGCGCAAACCTTTTCCAGCCCGGCCTGATCGACCGCCAGCGGTTTTTCCACAAAGACATGCTTCCCGGCCTGCAAGGCGCGCACCACCAGCTCGGCGTGCGTATCGTGGCGCGTCAGAATCATCACCGTGTTGATCGCGGGATCGTTGATAATCTGCTCGTCGTCACTGGCGGCGTACCGGAACCCGAATTTCTTGCCGGAATGCTGGGCATGCAGTCCACCCGCCGAAGCAATCCCGACCAGTTCAATATCCTTCACGCGCGCCATGGCGGGCAGCAACGTGGCGTTGGCAAACAGCCCCGCGCCGAGGACGCCCAGTTTGACGGTAGCAGTTTTGGGCGCAGTGGTCGGGATAGACAGGTAAACAGGTAGACTCGTGCTTGTTTCCTTGTCTCCTTGTGCACTTGGGTACTTTAGCAAAACGCCCAAAAACGGTTCCTGCTGTTTGCCGGTGATAATCTCGTAGGCCTCAGCAGCGTTTTCGATGGGAATCCGGTGCGTAACCAGGGGCGCGATGCGCAATTTGTCCTGCGCCATTAATGCCACAATCGCCTGGAAGTTGCGGCCTTCCGTCCAGCGCACAAAACCGATCGGGTAATCCTGGCCATTTTCCTCGTAACCGGCGTCATAGCGGCCCGGGCCGTAGGAACGGGAGTTAATGAAGCTGAGTTCTTTTTCGTAGTAAATTTTACGGGGGAAGGATAAGCCCACCGCGCCGGTGGCAACGATTTTGGCCCGGTCGCGGGCGATTACTCCGGCCAGTTCGACCGGGTCGTTGGAGGGGGTGTCGGCGCAGATGATGACGCTGTCGAAGCCGCGGTTGGCGGTAAAGGCCACAGCCGAGTCGGCGGCATTTTGACGGGAGCAGGCGGCGATCCCGAATTGTTCGGCGAGTTGAACCCGGCTGGGGTTGGTATCCACGCCAAAAACGCGGCATCCGGCGGCAGCCGCCAGTTGAATTGTCAACAAACCGAGCAAGCCCAGCCCGATGACAGCAACGTTTTCGCCCAACTGTGGTTCAGCCAGGCGGAAGCCGTGCAGGGCGATGGCGCCCAGGGTGGTGAAGGCGGCCGATTCGAAGTCGACGGTTTCGGGCAGGGGCGTGAGCAGGTTGCGCGGCACCAGGTTGTATTCGGCGTGAACGGCATAGCCGCCGCCCGCGCAGGCCACACGCTGGCCGACGTGGAAACCATCCATGCCAGGGCCGAGGGCGGTGATGGTTCCGGCGGAAGAGTAGCCGAGCGGCATGGGCTGGTCGAGGCGGTTGAAGGTAGCCTGCAGGGTGGGGAGCAGGCCTTCGCGCGAGACTTTATCCAGCACCTGGCGGACGAGATCGGGGCGCGAGCGGGCCTTGCCGACCAGGCTTTTTTCGGCAAATTCGACCAGCATGCGTTCGGTGCCGGCCGAGACGAGCGAGGCGGCCACTTTGACCAGCGCCTGCCCGGCGCGCGGCGTGGGGACGGGGATTTCGGCAACGGTAGTTTTTCCGTCGCGCATGTTTTGCAGGAGTTGTTTCATGGGGTATCCAAAAAAATAGAGGATTCGGCATCCTGACAGCGGACACAGGACACCGAATGTCGAGTATACCGCAGAACAAACCCCGCTTTGACAGGTTTTGGAGCGTTTCTCGCCCGCTTGAAATAAAAAGATTGACCACCCAATGGCAGCCAACCTGATAGTCCAAATTCTTGAAATTTACTGGATGAAATCCTTAATACGTCCCCACCGACGAATCAATCTCATCTGCATACGCCGCGATACCACCTGCAAGGCTGTAAACATTTAGCCAGCCATTCTGGCGCATCCAACCGGTGACATTGGCCGAGCGGACGCCGTGATGACACATGACAATAATCTCCGTCTGGAGATTGAGCAGTTCTTCTGAAAACGCATCCTTATAATGCCGCGCAATCAAGCTCATGGGAAGCGCAACCACGCGTTCATCCGTAATGTGAGCGTAGCTCAACTCCCATTGCTCACGCACATCCAGAAGCGTGAACTTTTCATCCTTCTTTATTTTTTCCGCCAATTCCTGGACGGAAATTTCGGGGATTTCATCAGTCATACCGGTAAAAGTACCTTTCGAGAAAATTGTTCAACAGCTCTGTTTTGGTTACAACCAGACAACAGAACCGAAAAACTTGAGTCATTCATTTTTTATGCAGGGCGCAAAATTATTTGCGTGGGATTATGGCCCGGAAGGTTGTGCCCTCCCCGACCTTACTTTTCACTTCGATCCGCCCGCCGTGACCTTGAATGATTTGTTTGGAGATTGAAAGGCCAAGTCCAGTCCCGGCGACCTTGGTTTCCATACCTTTGACACGATAAAATTTCTGGAACAAGTTGGGCAGCGCATCTTCGGGAATGCCATGCCCATTATCAGAGACAGAAAATTCCCAGGCTTTTTCGCTTACGCCAGAGCTGATCAGCACTTTTCCGCCGGGGCGATTGTATTTAATGGCGTTACTGACCAGGTTGAAGAGTACCTGCTTGAGTTTGTCTCGATCGCCTTCAATAACGGGCATATCAGCCGGGACGAGAAGCTCAATGGTGATTTGCGTTTCGTCAGCTTTGGACTGCATCACGCTTTTACATTCTTCAAAAAGCGGCAGGATGGGGAAACTGGATTTCTGGAATTGGACACGTCCAGATTCGAGCCGAGCCAGATCGAGGAACGAGGAGGTCAGGGCATTGAGTCTCAGGGTTTCATTATGGATATTGGTGATAATTTGCCGGGATTGTTCCTGGGAGATTTCTGGCCGCAAAAGCAGGTAGGTGGCAGTACTGAGCGAAGCGAGTGGCGTGCGAAGTTCATGCACAAATTCGGCGATCAAGTCAGATTGCAAAAACAGGCGCGTATTTTCGATGGCGATGGCAGCCTGAGAGCAGAGCACTGTCAGCATATCTTCATCGGCATCGTTAAATTCGCCTTGATCTTTGTTAAGCACCTCAAGCACACCAATCACTTTATCTTTTGTGATGAGCGGCACGCCCATCAGGCTGTTGGTGGCAAAACTCAGGGTTTTGGCGACATTCTTAAAATAACGGCTGTCTTTACGAACATCGCCAATGCGTACCGGTTTCCGGTTGGTCACCACCCAACCTGCCACACTATCCAGAGGGACAATCAGACCTCGCATCATCGGGTCCATATTGGTGGCGACCTGAAAATAAAGCTGACCAGCGGTTGAATCATATAACAAAATGGAAGCAGCCTGGGCGCCAGTCAGATCGCGGGCTGCTCCGATGATTCGATCAAGCAAAGGATCCAACTCAAGCGTGGATGCAAGATCACGTGAAATTTCGATTACGCGTTTATAACGGTCAAGGCGTTTTTGGTGAGACTCAATCATGGAGTACCCGCTCTGCAACTGCTGGGATAATTCGAGCGACGTCTTCTGGCAGGACAACATCGGCGCGGACGTTTAGATAAGTGGGACTATTATTAATAATAATAAGATGCGCGCCGCGGTCAATCGCTTGCATGGGCAAACCAGCGACAGGCATCACTTCAAGCGAGGAACCTATGACAATAATCAAATCGCAATTGCGAGCTTCATACTGAGCATCCATGACGGCTTTATATGGAAGCTGCTCGCCAAAAAGGATGATGTCCGGTTTCAAAATGGCTCCGCAGGCCGGACAATACGGGATTTTACCTTCGGTTACAAACTGGGCCAGATGGTTTTCATAACCGAATTGCTGATAACACTGGGTACAGGAAAGCGTGCGCAGCGTGCCGTGTAATTCAAACACGCGCTTGGAACCGGCTTTTTGGTGAAGCATGTCAATATTTTGCGTAAGAATGGCATGCAAACGTCCGTGCGCTTCCAACTCAGCCAGCGCAAAATGGGCGGCATTGGGTTTGGCATTGAAAATCTGCCCTGCTAAAGGACGAAACCAGCGGTAAAAGGATTCGGGGTGAGTGCGAAAGGTCAGGAGCGAGGCCACTTCAAGCGGCTCGTCTCGGGACCAAAGCCCTGTGCCTTCAGAACGAAAATCGGGAATTCCCGATGGAGTCGAAAGGCCCGCACCGGTCAAAACAATTGCGTGATGAGCCTTGCGGAGCAATTCAGCAGCATATTCAATCGATTCCAGTATCTGACTGGAGAAAGGTGTCATTTTGGCGTAATTTTGGGAGCACGCGATTCGATTTTCGTTGCCAAACTCATGAATTGCTGGGTGGTCAAACCTTCCTGGTTAAGAATACAGGCGATACTTTTCAAGCGAATGGCTTGTTGTAATAACTCAGGAGCAGGAGTAAAGGTAATATCGATGGGGAAATTAATGCGCTCCTGCACCTGTGGAACAGAAAGCTGGGCATCAGAACGCATCCGATAATTGACAACCAAATGCAAACGAGTTTTATCCACCCCCAATTCAATCAAATCGTCCAGCAAAGCGCGAGATTGTTGGATGGAATTTTCAAAAGGTTCGGCGACAACGATCAATTCTTTAAAAGCTGGCACCAATTTTTGGTTAAGCGGACCCAACCCGCAGCCGAGGTCTATCACCACAAAATTGGCCATGAACTCCATACGATTCAAAATGGCTTCAAACTGCTCGATATTCGCCAATTGGGTAGCATCTTTTGGCTGGGATGAAGCTGTCAGGATATTAATCCCCGCTGAATATTTAACCAGCTTCTCACCCACCTGTCTGCGGGTAATTTCAGCAGGCGGAGTATTAAGCAATTCGGTTAGTCCGCTTTCTTTGAGCAGATTTAGGTCTGTCGATAACGTCCCCATCCCAGGGCGAAATTCCGCAAGAATGACATTGGCCCCGGTCTTCTTCTGCAAGGCTGCTGCCAGGTTCGAGGCAACCGTTGTCACCCCGAGTCCACCGCGCGCGGCAAGGATACCGATACCATAAGCCAGATTCGGCAAAGGATTGGTGGGGGAATGTGGCCTGCTCTTGGAAGTACGCACCAACAAGGCTTTGACGTGCGCCTGAAGTTCTGTCGGATGCGTGGGTTTGGTGATGTAATCATCAGCCCCGGCTTCAAAACCGGTGACTTTGTCATCCAGCTGGCTTTTGGCGGTAAACATCAGAATAGGAATGTCAACCGTCTTTTCCTCAGCGCGGAGCCGTCTGGCTACTTCGTAGCCATCCATACCCGGCATCATGATGTCCAGTAAAATCAAATCAGGGATTTCCGAAAAGGCCAATTCCAAACCTTGTGGGCCTGAACTGGCGGCTACAATCAAATAGCCTTGCTTCTGGAGCATGAGACCTACCAGACGCAGGGTATCAACATCGTCATCAATGATCAGAATCTTTTCGGGCATATTATCAGTCCATGGTAAAGGAGGATTGCATTCAGTTTAGCATTAAGCGAATTTTCAATCAAGCAAATTTCATGTTAAACCTGTCAGGAATTTCAGCTTGATTTTCTCGCGAGAACCAATACAATAAGTGTAATCGATTTTTCAGGAGGTTCCATGGCATTTCTGGCGTCGCTCTTCTTCGGTTTTGTACCAATGTTCTTTTTTGCCTATATTTTATACTGGCTCGACCGCTATGAAAAGGAACCCATCCCCCTGCTCATCGGCGTATTCCTTTGGGGCATGGTGGTGGCAGCAGGCGGCGCATACGTGTTAAATACGTTATTCGGAGTTACCGTCTTCTCCCTGACCGGCTCGGAAGCTGCCAGCGACATTGCCACGGGCTCCATCAGCGCCCCCTTTGTGGAAGAAAGCCTGAAGGGTATGGCGGTCCTGCTGGTATTTTGGATATTTCACCGTGAATTTGACTCAGTCCTGGACGGAATCGTCTATGCCGGGATTGCCGCGTTGGGATTTGCCGCCACTGAAAACTCAATCTACATCTGGCGCGGCTATACCGCTGACGGCTGGAATGGGTTATTTCAGCTGGTGTTTATCCGCGTGATTCTTGTCGGGTGGCAGCATCCGTTTTATACCGCTTTCACCGGCATCGGGTTGGCTTTGGCGCGCATGAATCGCTCATGGCTGGTGAAATTTGTCGCGCCGGTGGCAGGCTTGAGCCTGGCAATGTTCGCCCATTCCGTCCATAATACACTGGCAGGGATTCCCTTTTTGGGCGATCTGACCTGCCTGATTGGCTCGTTCCTTGATTGGTCTGGCGTCTTTTTCATGTTCCTGATTATTATGTGGGCCACCTGGATGGAACAGCGCAACATCATCACACATCTGCGCCAGGAAGTGCAAATGGGGATCATCAGCAAAGCCCAATACCGCACAGCCTGTTCGGCCTGGTCGCAGATTTTCGCCCGCCTGACGGGCCTGTTCAGTGGTCAATTTCTGGCAACCAACCGTTTTTACCAGGTTTGCGGAGAATTGGCGCACAAAAAACAGCAATTACTCAAAGTGGGCGAGGAAGGCGGCAACAGCGCCATCGTGCAGCGCTATCAGGCTGAACTGGCACGGCTGGCAACATTCGCCCAGTCATAAACCAAAAACCTGTGGACAATAAGAAAGTTCACAGGTTCTATTTATGGTAAAATCCGCATCGCGCTCCTGTAGCTCAGTGGATAGAGCGTTGGCCTCCGGAGCCAAAAGCTGCGGTTCGAGTCCGCACAGGAGCACAAAAAAACCTGCCAAAATGGCAGGTTTTTTCATAGGTTCAGCCTTACAGCGCTTCCCATGCGAACAGTCTTGCTCTCACCTTGTAAACGGAGCGGCAAAATAACGTGGAAATCGCTGCCGGGACATTTTTTATCATCATAACCAGGACTTTCCACCCAAATTTTGCCACCATGCGCTTCGACAATGCCACGCGAAAGCGCCAGCCCTAAACCAACGCCAGAACCTTTGAACTTGGTTTTTCCGGTGGAATGAAGGTTGAGCAAGCCTCCGGGTTGGTAAAACTTGGTAAAAATGACTTCCTGATATTCGCTATCGATCCCCACGCCAGTATCACTGATAATAATTTCGACGCCGCCTTCAGGCAAATCACGACCGTTTGCTGGAAGCTGCATGCCGGTAACTGAAATTTTCCCGCCGTTGGGCGTAAATTTAATGGCATTGATAATCAGATGATAAAAGAGCTTGCGCAGAGTGTTTGAATCCGCCTTGATGGAGGGCAATTGCGGCAAATCGAGCATAATTTCCTGGCTGCGTTCGCTGGCTGATTTTGAAAGTTCCTGGGCCACCGCACGAATCAGTTCGGGGATGAAAACGTCCTGTTTGTGTAATTCCATTGAGCGAGTGTCCAACTGGGCAATGTCAAACATCGAATCCATGATTTCATGCTGGCGCAGCATGCTTTTATGGATGCCTTGAACCAGTTCTCGCACAGATTCGGGCAGGCTGGGATCCTCGAGTAACATTTCTGTATAGCCGCGCGCCACAGTCAGCGGCGTGCGCAGTTCGTGCGAGGCAATACTGATAAAGTTGGATTTGGTCAATTCAAGCTTGGCCAAATCGTGATTGGTCTTATCCAGATGAAGATAAGCTTCGCGCACCTGGGTATTGAGCAGTTTCAGATTCTCCACCAGGCGGGCATTTTCGAGCGCCACACCCGTTTGACTGGCGATGGTAGCCAGCATGTTTAAATCTTCGTCAGTGTAACGACTGTTGGGTTTGGGCCCAAGCGCCAGCAGACCAATCCACTCTCCTTTTGCAAAAATGGGCACATACACATCCAGCATCAAGCCGCTTAACCATTTTCGCTCTGAAAGTGGCGCGTCCATAAAGCCTGGAGCAAAATCAATCTCATATTGAAGCAGCGGAGCGCGTTCTTCAAGCAAATATTGTACGATCGGACTATCCGCGGCCAAGATGCCTCCCGATTCATAACTGTTACTCGCGACGCGCACACCCGTCAGCCGGAAAACATTCTTTTCGTCCTCACCAATTTCGGGGTCGACCAGGAACAGATATCCTTTGTCGATTTCCAACACTTCTGTAATCATCCCCACCGCTACATTGACCAGTTTTTCCAGGTCAAGGATGTTGCTGATACTAGCGCTGTATTCACGCAAGGTTTGGGATGGATCGTAACTCTGAACGCGAAATAATCGATTGACAAGTTTGCGCACAAAGCCGAACAATGGTGTGAACAATAGCGAAATAATAACTGCCAGCCCGGCTCCCACAAATAAGGGGTTATAACCGGGCACCGTTTTGAAAAGGGCATCGGCGAACACAAATCCAGCAATGTAAAATATCAATGTCCCAAAAGTTGTCACAAAGTAGATGATGAATTGCCGGGAAAAATCGCGCGCATCGGGGATGTGGTGACGTAAAACCACGTAGGCCATCATCATCACCGCGCCCAGGCGCAAATAACCGCCATCCAAGCCCTGACGATAAAAAACGGTCAATTCATTTGCGACAGCCAATATCAGCACCGGCAGCCAGTAAAAAAACCGGTTGCGATGCAAGTGCTGATGAGTCATCCCCAGGGTACGCACCAGCAACACTACCGCCAGCACAGTTAATCCCAGCCAGGCCAGGAATACCAACAAAACATTCTGTAAATAGAAAAGGAGTAGGGAAAGAGCCAATCCCCCAAAAAACACGATTAATTGATGTTCCTTGCCGAGAAAAACGCGTAAACTTTGATATAAAATCAACGCCAGCAGCAGCCCGGTATATTCGTCCAGCAAAAGACGACCCGCCATGTTCAGGCCCGGAAAAAAACTCCAATCCGCGGCCAATTGGAACATGTGCATGACAAATGCCAACCCAACATAGCATGCCAGCCAAAATGCAGGGAAAGAACGATCCTTGAGGCGCCGGGCAGCCATGATGAGAATAAATAGATAAATCAGGCTTTTCAAGGCGTTCAAAATTAAATATGTAAGCAGCAGACTGTTTACACCCATTTCGATTAAGTATAACCGAAATCAGCTACCCACAATCCATCCAATCGGGTATAGTTAAGCGAATGAAAGAATATTAGAAATCAGGAGTCCGCACAGATGCCCATACTTCCTTTTGAATTTCATGTCTCCCGCAAAGCCAGGGATACTTATCGGTTTGATGTAGCGTTGTTTTCGAGTGATGGACGGGTAATCATGGCGGATTTTGCAGCCGCACGCCGTTTCGCCCAGCAAATGACAGATGTACGCGGCGTCCCCGTCCCGGCGGGAGATATTAACGCAATGGGATTGATCGATGAAATTATGCACATCGTCATCCGTCAATATGAGTTGCAAAACCCCGGAGTGATGACGCGCGCTGTCCAGAAAATAGAAGCGCTTCTCGGCAAGGTAGCGCTCGAAAAGGCGCAGCTTAAATTTTTGGATGAGTTTCCTCCGGTGATGGTTTATCAAAAACAGGTTTGGGCCGCCGATTATTTGAATGCTTATTCAAACGGCAGGGCCAACCGCCAGTCAACGCTGGAAGAAATGCTGCTGCTGCATGTCACCAACCTTAATCCGGCGGTCCAGCCGTATAAAGAACTTTTTGACGACGCTCCCTTGCGCCCGGCGGGCTACGAGACGGTTGTCAGCGGGCTGTCAGACTTTTTTAGCGGCGAGCCAAGCTTCGGGGAAGTTGGTTCCGCCGAGACTCTCATCCACGTGTTGAGGGCGCCAGCCATTGCGTCGCCTTATTCGCTCGAGGGTCAGCTCCAATTCCTGCTGCAAAAATGGAGTGGCATGCTGGGCGAGGCTTTCGTCCAACGGCTGATGCGCGGCATGGATTATGTCAAAGAAGAAGTGATGCGCGGAGGTTTTGCGGGCGGATTTGCCGGGGAAGCGCCCGTGCTGAACTTCGGCGGAAACGAGTATGCCGAATATGAGCGCTTCAGCCCGGATAAGGACTGGATGCCACGCCTGGTGCTGATTGCCAAGAACTCGTACGTTTGGCTCGACCAGCTTTCGAAATGGTACGGACACGAAATTCGCACCCTGAATACCATCCCCGATGAAGAATTGGATAAACTCGCACAGGCCGGTATCACCGGGCTGTGGCTGATTGGGCTGTGGGAGCGCAGCGCGGCTTCCAAAACGATGAAGCAGATCATGGGCAATCCCGATGCCGTCGCTTCGGCTTATTCGCTGATGGATTATCAGATCGCGGCTGATTTGGGCGGCTGGGGTGCGCTCGAAAACCTGCGCTGGCGCGCCTGGCAGCGCGGCATCCGTCTTTCTGCGGATATGGTTCCCAACCATATGGGAATTGACTCGACCTGGGTTGTGCAGCATCCGGACTGGTTCTTAAGCCTGCCGTATTCGCCCTACCCCGGCTATTCCTTTAACGGCACCGATTTATCGAATGATTCGCGCATGGGGATTTTCCTGGAAGATCATTATTACGACAAAACTGACGCCGCGGTGGTATTCAAGCGGGTTGATCGCTGGACAGGGGACGCGCGGTACATTTATCACGGCAACGACGGCACCTCGATGGCCTGGAATGACACGGCGCAGCTCGATTATCTCAAGAGTGAAGTGCGCGAGGCTGTCATTCAGACCATTCTGCATGTCGCCCGCAACTTCCCCATCATCCGTTTCGACGCCGCCATGACGCTCGCCAAGAAGCACATTCAGCGCTTGTGGTTTCCCGAGCCGGGTTCAGGCGGCGCCATTCCCTCCCGCTCCGAGCACGGCATGACCAAAGAGCAGTTCGACGCCGCCATTCCTGAAGAATTCTGGCGCGAGGTGGTCGATCGTGTGGCGGCTGAAGTACCCGACACCCTGCTGCTGGCCGAAGCTTTCTGGATGATGGAAGGTTACTTTGTCAGAACCCTGGGCATGCACCGCGTCTACAATTCGGCCTTCATGCACATGCTGCGCGACGAAGACAACGCCAAATACCGCTCCGTGATGAAAAATACGCTCGAATTCGACCCGCAGGTGCTCAAGCGCTTCGTCAACTTTATGAACAATCCCGACGAAAAGACCGCCATCGAACAATTTGGCAACGGCGACAAGTATTTTGGAGTCGCCACGCTCATGACCACGCTGCCCGGGTTACCGATGATCGGTCACGGCCAGGTTGAAGGCTTCCGCGAAAAGTATGGGATGGAATACCGCCGCGCTTATTGGGATGAACGTCCCGACGAAGGCTTTGTGACGCACCACGAACGCGTTATCTTCCCGCTCATACGCCGCCGACACCTGTTTGCCGATATGGAAAACTTCCTGCTCTATGACGTTTTCACCCCCGAAGGTCACGTCAACGAGGATATTTTTGCCTACTCAAACGGCCTCGGCTCAGAACGCGCCCTGATCGTTTACCACAACAAATACGCCGAAACCCGCGGCTGGATCAAAACATCCGTCGGCTTTATGGATAAGGCCAACGATCAGATTCTGCAAAAAACTTTGGGCGAAGGCCTGGCCCTGCGCGGCGGCGAAAATGACTACGTTATTTTCCGCGACATCAACAGCGGATTGGAATTCATCCGCCCGAGCCGGGGAATTGTTTCAGATGGCCTGTATGTCGAATTGGGCGCCTACAAATGCCACGCCTTTGTCGATTTCCGTGAAGTGCTTGACACAGACGGAAAGTGGCGGGCGGTCAGCGAATCGCTCAATGGCGCCGGATACTGGTCCATCCAGGCCAAATTTGACGAGCTGTTTAAACCGGTCGTGGTGGAAGAAGTGAAAAGTGAGCCAGTTAAGGTCAAAAAGAAAAAAGCCGCGCCAAAGAAAACCGGCGAAATAACTGTCAAAGTCAAGAAAGTAAAAGCGACAGCCAAACCCAAAAAAGCAACAAACGAAAAATAACCAACAGGGGCGACTTTATTCAAGTCGCCCCTGTTTATGGAAGGAACTGCCATGTCATCTTTTTTCAAAGCGTACCTCGTCACACTGCTGCCCTTTGCCGTACTGGATGCCATCTGGCTGGGCACGGTCGCGCCGAAGTTTTACCAGTCACAGATCGGGTTCATTATGACAAAAACCCCCAACTGGCTGGCAGCCGTTCTGTTTTACCTGTTGTACATCGTCGGGATGGTGGTTTTTGTCACCGGCCCGGGGATCAAGGCTGACAATTGGCAACAAACTGCGCTGCGCGGAGCACTTTTCGGATTGGTTTGTTATGCAACCTACGACCTGACCAATCTCGCCACACTGACAGGTTGGCCGATTCTGGTGACAGTTGTCGATTTGTGTTGGGGCACATTTCTAAGCGCCACCACCGCCCTGCTGGCTACCTTAGCTGTCCAAAAATTCGCCCACTAAACAATATTCCCAGCCAATTTTAAGATTACATCGAAACGATTAATTTTATCCAGGTGAATTTCTCATGGTATAAATGGGATAACAAACGAACATGGCAAAAACATCCACCCGCCATCTCGACCTATCGGAATTAACAATACTGGTAAACTACCCCAAAACAGGGCTATAATAATAGCCTAACAGGAGGAAGTAAATTATGAAACTACGCCTGCCATCGAATAAGTACATTTTGAGCGCAATCGGCCTGCTGGTCGCGCTCGCTATTCTGTTGACAATCGTTCCGGCAGCCTACGCTGAAGGCAATGGCCCGCTGACGCCAATTCCCGGCCTTGGCCGTCTGTCAAATGAAACGCTTGTCAGAATGCACCAAAAAGAAGTCAACTGGTATAACGACCAGGAAGACCTGTTCAAAAAAGCCAATTCTCTGGCTGAAAAATTCCAGGCTTTGGTTACAGCGGAAGCTGCCGCGCAAAAGGATGTCACCATCCTGCAAGAAACGCTGACTACCTTCCAGAATGAAATTGGCGCCTGCCGGGAAATTCACAATGTAGCCGGGGCTTCCATTTTCTCATTAGCCGGTTTCGGTTCAAATGGCCTGGTGAAAGATCGTCTCGTCGCCGGTCAGGCATTAATCGATGGCCGCGCCAGCCTGAAAGAATCACATTTCCGGCTGCAAAAAGCCATCGATGACCTGAGCAAGGGTTTTGCAAAATGGCGCCATACCCGAATCAGCGATTATCGCACTCCCGGACCTACCAAAACACCATAAAGTGGATTTTCAGGTAGAAGCTTGAACCGAAAATTTGTGCTCTGGATTTTTATCGCAGTGATTGCCCTGTTGTGTGCCGGATGCTCTACAGATAACACATCCGGGCAGGATGGAGAGACAGCCAAGCCACCACCCCAGATACGGGTGGAAGCTATGCCAACTGCCACGGCCACCCTGGTGCCACCAACTGAAGTTGTCACCGTCACACCCGAACCGACCGTTGCCCAGGTTTACATTGCGCCGGAACCGCCTGACGAAGATGCCATTGCTAATGATATCGATGCCATCATCGCTGATATGAACAGAAATTTGAAAAGCCAGGATCTGTTGATAAAACCATAAGGCACTGGCCCAAAAATTTACCACTCGATAAACAAAAAACAGACACCTTCACATTAAGGTGTCTGTTTTTTGTTTATCGGTGTAGAAAAACGGCTTGCGTTACGGATAAAACGCCAGCAACTCTTTCATCGCCTGCTCAGCTTTGGCGGTGTCAATCGCCAGCCAGATCACTTTTGCGCCCGACTGGAAGTAGAAATTGAACTCTCCCTGGTTATCGAGCATATAAACGTCATGTCCGCTGAACTGGACGACGCTCATCGGGGTGAAAGTTGTACCGCCCTGCGCGATACGGGCTTCCATACTTTTGACAAGTTCCGCCGCCTGGGCGTCTGATGAAGTCTCCGCCAGCCACAACGTGGCATTTTTCTGTCCATACTCAGCCACCAGACCGGATGCCAGCGGGAAATCGACACCGTGGAGCTGCTTGATGCTGGCGAGAGCCTCAGCCCCCGTCAGCGATTGCGAAAGGGGATAACCGGCCATCGCCTGCGGCACGTTTGCGCCCGCTGAACCAGTGTTCTGAGGCTGCGAGGTATGCCAGGCATAAAAGCCGGCCCCAGCCACCAGCATGAATCCAATAACAAACAAAACATAAGGGAGAATCTTTTTCAAACACGGCCTCCAAACTTGATCTTGCAAATTTTTATGATCAGCGTCGTCAGCGCCGCCAGAAAGCTGACGACAACAACGCCATATTCTAACCGCACATCTTCCTCGCCGCTTAAAATGTCATGTCCAGCCGCCCAAACGAGCGCCAAAACTATACTCCAGGACATCACAGAAACCAAGCGATTCACATTGACCTCCAACTTTCCACTTACTACTCCCCGAATTTTACTGTAAAATCACCTAATATTTTCAGGAGCATCCAATGACCCTCAAATGGTGGCAAAAAGCTGTTTTCTATCAAATCTACCCGCGCTCGTTTGCCGATGGGGACGGCGACGGTATCGGTGATTTCAAAGGCATGACCGAAAAGCTCGACTATTTACAAGACCTGGGGGTGGATGCCCTTTGGCT
>CAILYI010000057.1 GCA_903838415.1 uncultured Anaerolineae bacterium
AGGACGGTATCCAAAGATGCAAAAAAGCGTAGTCGAAGGACATTTTTTAGTAAACGATGCCTTTTGCAAGGGGTGTATTATACAATGACGCCATGCCTGCGATTCTCCGCGGCAAGATCTTTTTGGGGCCACGGATTACGCTGATTAACACGGATTTTCAAGAGCTTGAAAACGGCTTTTTGGGGAGTATCTGTGTTTTTCCGTGAAAATCCGCGTGCGGGTTTCGCGGATCATCCCAAAGAGCCTGAATTTTCGCAAAAGTCTTCGGGGAAATTACCCGATAATTGGCCTCTTTTGCAATCGGCGCATTGGAAAATTAAATCTCCAATGCGGAGATTTAATTTTGCGCATTGGAGATTTTAATTTGCAAGGCGCAAACCTGGTGATTAGATCGTCAACGGGTCGTTTGGATGGTCGGCGTCCCACAATTCCTTGAGTTCTTCATTGGCGATGCCGATGTGGGGCCGGTTGTTGATCTCTCCCTGATAAAGGTTGCGATCATTCATGCGTTTTTTCAACTCCACAACAGCGCGGAAGCTGATATTGAAGACGCCATCCCGGCCGATCGTGGGGGTGAATGTGCAAATTCCCGGCAGCTTGACGGGGACCCCGTCCTTGTTGAAATTCAGCAGCGCCTCACTCATTTCCACAAGCATCATCATCACTTCGCTCTTATTCAGTCCGGTGCGCATCACCATCCATTCCGCCACCCGGTTGAGTTGGGCGGTTGTTTTCAGCTCAAGTTTCGGCCCGTACGAATTGAGTGCTTGCAAAAGATTTGCCATGGTTTCCTCCTGACTCTGGACAATGAAAAGGTTGGTCTGGTAATCCCCTGTTTGAAATAATTATATCCCTGACCATCAAAAAAAATACCTCGCCAGAGCACGCAACTGGTCAGGGTTTTACAAGACAGGCAGTAACCTTTCATCCATCAATAGCCAAGACACCAGGTTTTTAAGAAAAACCACCAAAGCGATGTTGGAATTTGGCAAAATAACTTGGCGCTCTTGCCTTTTTCCTCACCTGCACTTACAGCGCAGGTGCAAGTGTGGCGTCTTGGCCCCTCGAAGTGCAGGGGGGTAGCGATAAAAACATGCCCAGCGAACGATAATCGCAGGTAGTCACTCTATTGTCAACAAATCCGCGGCAGCATTTCGCCCATCAGCACATCCACGACGCGCGTTGCGCCGATGGCAGTCTTCATCAACACCCGACCGGCTGGCGCGGCGCTCACTTCGCCTATCAGCACCGACTCGGCGCCATATTTCGAGGCGCGCATGGCCTGCAGGGCCTGCCCGGCGCTTTCACGCGGCAAAATTACCAGCACCTTGCCTTCGTTCGCCACATACAGCGGGTCAAAGCCTAGCATCTCGCACACCGAGACCACCGCCGGGCGCACGGGCAACACCTTTTCATTGAGCGTGATGCAAATGCCGGATTGTTTGGCAATTTCGTTCAAAGTGGTCGCCACACCGCCACGCGTCGGGTCACGCAGCACATGCACATCCGGGCAAACCGCCAAGAGATCGGCGATCAGGCCATTCAACGGCGCGCAATCGCTCTGCACATCCGTCTCAAAACCGAGCTCGCCGCGCGCAGCCAGCACCGCAATACCATGATCGCCCATCGTGCCACTCAGGATGACGACATCCCCGGGCCTGGCCTGGGCTCCGCCGATGACTCGACCCTCGGGCACGATCCCAACCCCGGTCGTGGAGATGTACAACCCGTCTGCTTTACCCCGTTGAACAACCTTGGTATCCCCGCTGACAATTTGTACCCCGGCTTCAGCGGCGGAGGCTTTCATTGAAGCGGCGACACGCTGCAGAGTATCGAGCGGCAGCCCCTCTTCCAGGATGAATCCAACCGTCAGATAGAGCGGAGTCGCTCCCATCATGGCAACGTCATTTACCGTCCCACAAATCGCCAGGTGGCCGATATCCCCACCCTGGAAAAACAACGGAAAAACGACATGCGAATCGGTACTGATGGCGATTTTCCCGGCTGGGACATCCACCACCGCACCATCATCGCCAGCCCGCAAAGCGGGATTATCAAACGCCGGTAAAAACGTCTTTGCAATCAGATCGGCGGCCATCTTACCACCTGATCCATGCCCAAGGACGATTTGTTCCTTGTGAGTCAGCGGCACAGGGCAATATGCGCCAGTAATGTCGAGTCCATCAGTCATGCTTCACCTTTACCAACCTACCAATTTACCACTCCACCAACCTACCGCCCATATTTAAAGTACGCCGCGCAAGCCCCTTCGGACGAGACCATCGTCGCGCCCAGCGGATGCTCGGGGCTGCATTCTTTGCCAAAGGCGGGACAATCGTGCGGCTTTTTCAGGCCCTGCATGATTTGACCGGCAATACATAACGGGGATTCCTGCGGGGTGATGTCGGCCACGTCGAAACGCTTTTCGGCGTTGAAATCGTCATATTCAGGGCGCAGGCACCAGCCGCTCATCGGGATCATGCCAATGCCGCGCCACTTACGGTCACATTCCATGAAAACTTTCTGGATCATGGCCTGGGCGGGTTTGTTGCCATCGAGCGTGACGGCGCGCCCATAGGCGTTGTTCACTTCAATGCTGCCAGCTTCGAGCATGCGCACAGTCGCCAGAATCCCGTTGACCAGATCGAGCGGCTCGAAACCGGTCACCGCCATCGGCACACGATATTTCTCCACAAGCGGCGGATATTCCCAATAGCCCATCACGGCGCAGACATGGCCCGCCAGCAGAAATCCCTGCACGCGATTGGAGGGCGAACCTAAAATGGCATGGATGGCCGGTGGCACACGCACATGCGAGACCAACACGGAGAAATTCTTCAGCCCGAGCGCTTTGGCCTGCTGCACAGCCATCACATTTGGCGGAGCAGTCGTCTCAAAGCCAATCGCAAAGAAAACGACCTGTTTGTGGGGGTTTTCCTGCGCTATTTTCAGCGCATCCAGCGGAGAGTAGACCACGCGCACATCGCCGCCCTGAGCGCGTACGGAGAACAGGTCAATGTTTGAACCGGGCACGCGCAGCATATCGCCGTAGGAAGTGAAGATCACATCGGGCCGGGAGGCAATTGCTAGAGCACGGTCTATTTGTTCGAGCGGGGTGACGCAGACCGGGCAGCCCGGGCCATGCACAAGTTCAATCTCTGGCGGCAAGAGCTGGTCGAGGCCGTGGCGCACGATCGAGTGCGTCTGCCCGCCGCAGATTTCCATCAACACCCAGGGCCGGGTCACCATGCGGCGGATTTCGCCCAACGCAGCTTTGACCAGGTCAACATCACGGAATTCGGTTACATATTTCATTAGCACACCGCCAGAAAGTCCATTTGGAGCATTTACGCCGATTCCGGGCCTAATTCGTCCTCGAGATCCATGATCTCCTGTAAAAGCGCCAGCGTTTCCAGCGCTTCTTCCTCGCTCAAAACGTTGAGCGCGAACCCGACATGGATAATGGTGTAATCGCCAACCACGGCCTCCGGCACATACGCCAGGCAGGTCTCGCGGATAACGCCCGCGCCAAAGTCAATTTTGCCCATTTGCAGGCCGTCTTTTTCATAAATATCGATAATTTTACCGGGGACGCCCAGACACATCATAACCTCCGTAAGAAATCAACTGCGAGCTTTCAATTGATAGCCAGCGATCGCCACCTGGCCGAGGGCCAACCCGCCATCGTTGGCCGGGACTTCCCGATGAATATACACGGAAAAACCGTCTTTTTCGAGTAGCGCCACAGTTTTGCCCAGCAAGGTGACGTTTTGCCACACGCCGCCCGAAAGCACAATTTCGGAAATATCCTGTTCATCGCTGATGCGGTGGCAGACATCCATGACCATGCGCGCCAATCCAGTGTGGAAGCGACTCGAGATTTTGCCAACCGCCACCCGCGCCAGCACGTCCGCGACGAGATTCTCAAACGCCAGCGTGGGATCAATTTGTCCGTCCGCGTAGGTAAATGGATAAAACCCCTTTTCTTCGGGGTCAGCCAACGCCTCAAACTCGATGGCGGCCTGGGCCTCGTAATTGACCTGCTGACGAACGCCCGCCAAAGCGGATGCAGCATCAAACAGGCGGCCCATGCTGGAAGTGAGCGGCGCGTTGATTTTATATTCCAATTGGGCGCGCAAAGCGGTGCGGTCATCGTAGCACAAATCTTTGTGCGTGGCGAGGGCGTCATCCCAGTCCAACCCTAGGGCGTAGAGCAGACTCAGGGCGGTGCGCGCCGGTCGGCGGGTGGAAACGTCACCGCCGGGCAGCGGGAAATATTTCAGATGAGCCGCGCGCCGGTAACCGGAATAATCCGCCACCAGGAATTCTCCGCCCCAAATGGCGCCATCATCTCCGTAGCCGGTTCCGTCAAAAGCCACGCCGATGACAGGACGCAAACCATCCAGCCCGTGTTCGGCCATGACGGAGGCGATGTGAGCGTGATGGTGCTGAATGTTGAAGAGCGGCAGGTTTTCGCGCTCGGCCCGTTCGACGGCATAGCGCGTGGCGAGGTAGTTGGGATGCAAATCGCAGGCAATCGCCTCTGGCCTGACGCGAAATAGCTGTTCGAAATGCGTCACGCCAGTCTCAAACGACTTCAACGTCTCGTAGTTTTCCAAATCACCGATGTGATGACTGAGAAAGGCATAATCGGCGTTGGTGATACAGAAGGCGTTTTTAAGTTCGCCGCCAGCGGCGAGCAGCGGCGGCACAGCCCACGGCAAACGCACCGGGAATGGGGCATAGCCGCGCGAGCGCCGGATCGGATAAATATAAGCCGGTCCCTTTTTGTTGGCGCCCGGCAGCACTCGCACCACCGAATCATCTGTGCGAATATGAATATCGCGGTCGTGCATCAGGAAGGCATCCGCCAGGTCTGCGAGCCGCTCGCGCGCTTCGACGTTGTCAGTACAGATTGGTTCTTCGGCAAGGTTGCCGCTGGTCATCACCAGCACTTCGGGAAACCCCTTTTCCTTTTCGAGCAGCAGGAAATGCAAAGGAGTGTAGGGCAGCATGACACCCACCGTGCGTTGTCCAGGGGCCACATTTCCGTCAATCACGGATAACGAACGGCGGCGCAGCAGCACAATCGGGTGGGCGGGAGATTCGAGCAAGGCGCGCTCGGTTTCATTCAAATGACAATGGCGCTTGACCGTTTCGCAATCGGGCATCATCACGGCAAAGGGCTTATCCACGCGCAGTTTTCGACGGCGCAGCTCCGCCACAGCCAGGGGATTTTTGGCATTACACACCAGGTGAAAGCCTCCCAGTCCCTTGACGGCAACAATTTTCCCTTCAATCAGGAGCTTGCGCGCCCGCTGGATACCTTCCTCGCCAATTTGCATCAGCGAAGTCAGGGAGCCTTTATCGGTTTGGCGGTATTGCTCCAGCCAGACCTTTGGTCCGCAATCCTGGCAGGCGATCGGCTGGGCATGGAAGCGCCGGTTGGTGGGGTCTTGATATTCAGCGGCGCAAGCCGGGCACATTTCAAAGGCGGCCATGGTCGTCTTGGGCCGGTCATAGGGAATATCCTGAATGATGGTAAAGCGCGGGCCGCAGTTGGTGCAATTGATGAACGGGTAACGGTAGCGCCGATCCTTCGGATTGTGCATCTCATGCAGGCAATCCGCGCAAACGGCAACATCGGGCGAAATCGGCTGAAAGGCGGATGGAATGGATTCGGAATTGAGAATTTCAAATTTGCTGAAACCGGATAAGGGGAGTCCGGTCACGCTGACAGCGTCCAGCCGCGCTAAAGGTGGCGCTTCCGCCTTGAGCTGTGCGACAAAATCCCGCAGCTGTTCATCATTCCCGTCTACTTGGATCTCAACCCCTGCGGATGTGTTCTTAACCCAGCCCATCAAGCGATGGCGCAAGGCAAGGTTATAGACAAAAGGCCGGAAACCGACCCCTTGAACAACTCCGCTGACGTGAATATGGATGCCGTTCATTTATGCTTTACGCAGCGCCTGGGAGGTAAGCCAGTCCAACCACGGCTGGAGACCTTCACCCGTGCGACAGGAAAGTTCAAATTGGTCACTGCCGGGATTGAGCGCTTCGATTCCTTTTTTGAAAAATTCCATGCGGAAAGGGACATATGGCAGCAGATCGATTTTGTTGATGACCACCGCATCAACGCCGCGATACATGCCGGGATATTTATACGGTTTGTCATCGCCTTCCGGGATGGAAGCCACCAGGATGCTTTTGTGAGTGCCCAACTGGAATTCCGCCGGGCAAACCAGATTGCCGACATTTTCGACGATCAGCAGGTCAATCTGGTTCAGGTCAAGCTGTGGCAGCGCCGACTGGAGCATGACGGCGTCGAGATGGCAGTCGCCGCCAGTGTTGATCTGCACGGCAGTCGCCCCGGCTGCGGCTGCGCGATCCGCGTCGAAGCTGGTGGCAATATCACCGTTGATCATGGCGATGCACAACTGGCCTTTTAAGGCGCTGACAGTTTGCTCGATCAACGAGGTTTTACCAGCTCCGGGCGAAGCCATGATGTTGATGGAGAAAAGCCCGGCCGCATCAAAGCGGGAGCGGTTTTCAACGGCCAGGCGGTCATTGGCAGAAAGGATTTTTTCGACGACAGGAATGCGGGATGTCATAGGTGTCCCATGATGAATGATGGTCTGTCTTTGGTAATTGGGTGAACAAGTCAGCAGCAAGAACCAAAGCGATTAATTTTCGATTTCGATGGCTTCCAGAAAAAACTCTTCGCCTGTTTTTACCTTGATGCGAGTGCTCTGGCATTTGGGGCAAAGTAATTCGCGCGAGGAAGGTGCGTAAGTGTGACTACAATCCCTGCAAGTGATTTCCACCGGGATGCGCTTGAAATGCAATTTTGCACCTTGCGCAATGGTGTTTTCGCTGATCATATCCCAATAAAACTGGACAGAATCGTCAACCGACGATGACCAGTCACCCATAACGATAAATAAGTCCGTTATACGGGTGGCTTTTTGCCCTTCAGCGTGGCGAACAGCAATTTCGAGAATACTCTGGGTAACGGCGAGCTCATGCATAGGATTTTCTTGTCCGTGTAATAGTATTCAAAAGCAAATAAAAACCAGAGTGACAAATGTAATCAAAAATGTCACCCATTTGGATAGGAAATAATTGATTTAGTGAATAATTACACAAGGCGTTTATTAATAAAAAACCATCCTTCATCTTTCGCCATAAAAGATGAAGGATGGTGGCTCATTTTACAGATTATTTTTTACAGACCGCTGATATAGTTTTCAAGGTGTGAAATCATCGTCTTTTGTTCAGAAATGACTTCTCGCAGCACATCACGAATTGAAATGAGACCGAGCAACTCGCCGCTCTGATAAACCGGCAGATGGCGGATGCCCTTGGAGTTCATCAATTCCATGCACTCTTCCACGGACTGATTGCTTTCAACATACAGCACTTTTTCAGTCATAACTTCACTGACCTTGGTATCGGCAGCGCTACGGCCCTGAGCATCAAGCCTTAGGACAACGTCACGTTCCGTCAGAATGCCCATCACTTTATCGGCAACCGCTTCTACAAGCAAGGCCCCCACATTATATTTAGCCATCATCTTTATGGCTTCCAACATGGTGGCATTGGGTGAAATGGAAAGGATTTGGGAAACGCTCTTGTTTTTAATTAAATCTCGGGCAGTAGCCATGGTTTGTCTCCTTTAAATTGGATAATTAATATCAGTTTACCTATAATAAGGGTTACTGTCAATAAAAATGCGCCCTTTCGGGCGCATTTCCTTCATTAGCGGATAACCGGTATAAAAGTGGATTGAACCGTCATGCCCCAGCGCAGATTCGGGTCAGTTTCATCCAAATTTATTTTCACCGTGTATAAAATATCGCCACCTTGCGATTTGTAAGATTGGCTGATGCTGTCTACGGTACCTTTCAAAACCAGCTCGGGCAAAGCGTCGGGCGCAATGTCAACCTGCTGCCCCACGGATACTTTGACCACTTCCAACTCGGTCAAGTCACTGGTTTCGATATACCATTTGCTGGTGTCGGCCATCTGAACAGCGAATTTTTCATTGCCAACCAATTCTCCGACAGCCACATTGACATCCGTCACGACGCCGTCAAACGGAGCTTTGAGCTCGTAATTATCCAGGGCTTTCTGGGCCGCGGCAGATTGCGCTTTGGCATTATTCAGCCGAGCTTCCAGGATGGCCTTTTTATCGGGGTCAGGCTTGGCGTTTTGGGTATTGTCATACACACGTTTGGCTTCAGCTTCAGCCGACAGGGCCGCATCCAGGGTGGCGCGGGGAGCATCCACGGAACGCTCTAATTCTTCCACTTTGCGGAGGGCGGTATTGTAATCAGCTTCGGCTTTGCGGACGTCATCCTCAGCCTTGCGCCGGGTTGGATTGTCGGTTTTCAAATCCAGATATTTCTTCAGAGTATCGTTCGCATCGTCCAGGAGTTTCTTTTTGTCCTGAACATCCGTCTGAGCGCTGTCAATATCATCCTGGATCTGGTTCGGATCGACTATTTCCCAGGCCAGTTGCGCCTTGGAACGTTCAATCTGTGCCTTTTGATAGGCTTCAAAAGCCTGGGCTGAACTCAGCCCTACCGTACGGATAAAGTCGTCGTAAGCTTGCTGGGCCTGGGTCAATTCCAGATTGGCAGCGGTCAGGGAGGCTTGCGCCTGTTCGCTATCTCCCTGGCGAACGAGTGCTGCGCCCTTGCTGACTGATTGACCTTCGTTGACCAAAATCTCAGCGATTTTTCCGCGCGCAGAGAAAGCTAATTTAATGTCCGCGTTAGGTGTTACATGACCTTCGGCGACGACCGTATCAGAATTGACTGCTGCGGCAGGCTCTGGGGTGGGAGCTTGCGCACCGCAGGCAGCCAGCAAAATGGAGGCCAGCACCTGCATTGATAATAAAAGCGTTAGTTTTTTCATGGTTGCCTTCTTTCGTAATGGTATTCAATCTTCAATGGCATGCTATTTCGTTTAACAAATGCCAATTATCTCTTATTCGTATGCCAAAACCTCTCGAATTGTCAAACGGGCGGCGTTGTTGGCCGGTAAAATGCTCGCCAGTGCTGAAAGCACCAGCACCACCGCCAACCAGATGACAAATCCAAGCCAGGTAAAATGCACGTCAATCGGCGAGTTAAAAATCGCAAGACTGACAATTGTCGAGAGCAGATACGTGAACGGGAATGACAGCAGCGCCCCTAATATCCACGAGATACTGCCAATCACCACGCCTTCCACAATGACGGTGCGCATGATCTCACGATCCACCGCGCCGATTGAGCGCATAATGCCAATTTCGCGGGTGCGTTCCAGCACATTCATACCCATCGTCCCGGCCAAGCCCATCGAGCCGACGGAAGCTGTCAGCAGGGCCATCACCAACAGGAACGCCACCAAAATATCCAGGCTTTCGGAGGCCGTTGAAAGCGTGGATTTGCCTGTGCGCGCTTCGGTGACGTGGAAACCCTGATCACGGTAGTATTTGTCGATGTTCTCAGCAAGTTTTTGTTGAGAAGCGGCATCATGCTTATCCGCCACGAGACGGAACGAAACCGAACGATTGGCGAGATTGGTCAGCCGCGAAATATAATCATACGTTCCATAAGCAATCGTTCCCTGCTGACTGACAAACTTGAAAATCCCGACCACTTTCCAGTTGTCTTCCTTGCCATCCACTTTCATCCGCAAGTTTTGACCGGGCTTTAAATCAGGGAATTTCTCCAAAATACTTTCGCTGACCGTGATGGCCTTTTCGTCCCCCGCCTCCAGCCAGCGCCCGGAAACCAGGATCGGTTCAACCAGCGTGCTATCCACCGGCGGGGCAAGAATCAATAGGTTATCCGCCGCAGTCTTATCGGGGAAGAGCACTTCGGCATTGGCGAAGGCCCAGCCTTCCACCTGTGTCACGCCGGGGTAACGCAGCCCAACCATTTCAACTTCCTTCAAACGATACGGGCGATCAAAGCTGACGGTCACATCGGCCTTGAAATACTTGCCAATCGAGTCGATATAGTCAAACAGCGTCACGCGCACGTTGAACACCGCAATGAAGATCGCGCCGCCCATCGTCAGGGTGAACAAGGTCAGCATCAGGCGGCCGCGGCGGCGGAAGGTGTTGCGCAGCGAAATCAATAACGGCCGGGGAATGTGGATGCCGCGCCGCGCGAGGGATAAGGTCACACGAGTCTGGAAATGTTCCCAGGCTGATTCTTTTTTGTGCCCACCCGCAGTCTTGCCTTCCGGTTCGAGGGCAGCATCGCCGCTGATGGCGCGCAAAACCGTGATCCGTGAGCCATTCAGGACCGGCACAAAACCAGCCAGCAGCGGAACGGCCAATCCAACAATAATTTGAATGGTAAAAGCGAGCGGCACGATGCGATATCCCAGCAGGCTGAAATTCATCTTATCGGCGATGAAAGCTGCCAGGGCGAAAGCGCCCTGCCCACCGAGCGGAACCGCTATCAGCAGCGCGATCACGCCAAAAGCCATGATCAACGCAATATACATCTCAAAAATCTGGTTGCGACGACCGCCAATCAGTTTCATCACGCCGATATGACGGAGATGCTGGTTGAGCAACGCACTGAGAGTATTGGCAATTAGCGAACTAGACAGGAACAAAATCAGGACACCCAATGCCAGCAAAATTCCGAGAATGGCCTGCACGGTGGAAGCCATGGGATGTTCATTAGTTTTGGTCACGCGCGTGCGGCTGACGGTAATATCCGTTTTTTCAACCTTATCTTTGACATTGGCCGCCATCTGACGCAGATGGGATTCGTCGTTTTTTCCATCCGTTACAGTGACAAACAGCCGGTTAAAGCCCTCGGGCTGATGCAAAAACGGAAGCGTATCCGTGTTAATGTAAGCAAACGGCGGAGCGAGAAAATCCCCGGCTCCGGTGGTTTGATCCTGAACGGTCCCAATCACGGGCAACGTGCGGGTGGTTCCATCCGGCAGTTCAAACTCCAACAGATCGCCCACTGACAGATTCAGTGTACTCATGGCTTTCTTTTCGAGCACGATCTGCTTTTTGGCGGGGTTTGTGTCACCGGCAATGGGTTTGAGCAGGTTGACTTTTACTTTTTTGAAGTCTTCGATTGCCACCAAATCGAGCGTTGTCCACTGCTGAGAGCCGGGGACGCGCACGCGCATGGCAAAGATACGCCGTCCTTCGGCCTCAGCCACGCCACGCATCGCTTTGACCGTCGCCACCAAATCGCTGGTGAACGGATCGCTCATGCGCAATTCAACATTCATGGGATTGTTGGCTGAATAGCTGGCGCTCATATCATTGGCGATAATCACGTAAGCGCCAGAGATGACTCCAATGGAAAAAACGCCCACAGCGATGGAAAATACCACCAGCGCGGTGCGGAGTTTGTTATCAAACAGGTCTGAAATTACTTTACGCCAACGAGGTCTCATGGGTCAAAGGAAGAAGTTCCAGGGAAACCGGCTTTTTCTGAACCGGTTACGAATCACTTCTCCCGTATTCCTTTCTTTTACGAAAAAGGCCAAATCCGTTTCGAATGCCGGGCAATTGACTTATTCTCAGTCAGCCGGTGCTGAACAATACGTCCAATGGATTCTTCTGTCAGCGGAGATTCGCGCAAAAGATTATGGAAATCCACGCGATCGAGCACCAATAATTCCACCGGGCCTTCGGCAGCGGCGCGCACACTGGCAATTGACTTGCCCTCGCGCAATAATTCCACTTCGCCAAAATATTGTCCGGGCATCAGGCGCGCAACGGTCACATCTTCGCGATTCTTGCCATCCAAAACGATTTCAACTTCGCCGCTGGAAATCATAAAAAACGAATCGACATGTTGTTCGCGATTCAAAATGGCAGCGCCGGGAGCAAAATGCACGCGCCGGGCTTTTTGGGTGACTGCCAACATTTGCCGGTGCTTGAGAAGCGGCAGGGCAATCGCAACGGTTTCATCGACCAATTCACCGTCAGAAATGATGATATTGCGGGTGGTGCGAGCGGTCAGCGAAGGGTCGTGAGTCACCATGACCACGGTTTTCCCTTCGGCGACCAGCTTTTCAAAAAGCTGGATGATGTAATCCGTTGAACGGGAGTCCAGGTTGCCGGTTGGCTCGTCCGCCACCAACAACGGCGGATTGGTCGCCAGGGCGCGGGCAATCGCCGCCAGCTGCTGCTGACCGGTCGATACCGCCAGGGGCAGTTTGCTGGCTTGTTTTTCGAGTCCCACCAGCGCGAGCAGTTCCATGGCGCGCTTTGGGCGTTCATCGAAATCGTACATATCGGCATAATCCATGGGCAGCATGACATTTTCAAGCAGGCTGAGCATGGGCAGCAACTGAAAAAACTGAAAGACAATGCCCAGGTTTTTCCCACGCCACAAGGAACGACCTGATTCATCCATGGCGGTGTAAAGATCGGTGCCATTGACAATGACATGGCCGCTGGTGGGATGGTCGATACCGGTAATCATGTTCAGCAGCGTCGACTTGCCACTGCCCGATTTGCCCACAATGGAGACGAATTGTCCACGCTCGATGCTCAGGTCAATGCCTTTGAGTACGGTAAATTCTCCGGCGGCATTTTTGAAAATCTTGATGACTTTACGAATGTCAATCATGCTGGCGGACGAATCCGGAGTGTGAGTAACTTGTTTATTGGAAAAAAGGTTGCGGGGAGTGGAATCCATATTCATTTAACGGCGAACTGGCGCCGGGCTGGGAGTATTCAGCGAAACGGAGGCTTGCGCAGAGGCGACTTCCCCATCCGCAATCAGTAAATGGCGGCTGAAACGTGGCATGAGACCCATGTCGTGCGTCACCATGATGATGGTTTTTCCTTTATCAACCAGGTGCTCAAAAACTTCGAAAATGTGATCCGCGGTGACAGAGTCAAGCGAACCGGTGGGTTCATCCGCCACCAGAATGGGCGGATCGTTGACGAGGGCGCGCGCGATGGCAACGCGCTGCTGCTGCCCGCCCGAGATAAAAGCCGGGAGCTTATTGGCATGTTCTTCAATTTCAACCAACGCAAGCAGTTCCATCGCCCGCTGACGGCTGGCGCGTGGGCTGTAAGCTCCACATAAATCCATCGGCAAAATGACGTTTTCCAGCAGGGTCAGCATGGGCAGCAGTTGGAAGGACTGAAAAATCACGCCCATGGTGCGTCCACGCCACAGCGCCATGTCATTCTCACTAAGCCGGTGGACTGAGACGTTATCGCCATTGGCGTGCACCAGAACTTCGCCCTCGCTCAGGTGATCGACGCCGGTAATCATGTTGAGCAAGGTCGACTTTCCCGCGCCGGATTTTCCGATCACACCAAGAAATTCGCCAGGGTAAATCTGTACATTAATACCGCGCAAGGCGGAATAGTCACCGGCTTCGCTGGAATAAACTTTAACCACATCTCGCATTTCAATCAGCGGCATGGCGTTGAGCTTTCTCGATAAATTTGTTGGTTCAGTAGTAACGGTCACAGCATCCCTCAGCCGGTAGTTTTCTGTCTATTTTCTATCATTTTACTCTGTTCAGGCCGTTTGCACGCAGTGTGGAGAGGCATATCTAATCATGTTCTTACCTTTCAAGCGCCAATTGCACTGCGTGAGTCAATTTGGAAGAAATATTCCTGGCATGGAGCAAGTGAAAACTTACTGGAATTTCTAAAAATGCTTTCTTTTTCAGAAAAAATGTAGTAAAACTATACGTATATGGACACAAGCTATTATTATACAATATTCACTAATAGACACTGTCCATTATATTCAAGCGCGGGCATTTGTCAACCCGTTGCAAGGAAGAATCCCAAACATGGAATCTACTTTGAAAGCAAAAATTAAGGATCAGAAAGTTGACCGGCGCGTCCTGCGCACCCGGCAGGCGCTGCGAAGTGCCTTGTTGGAATTGATTTCGGAAAAAGAATTTGATTCCATTTCGGTGGAAGAGATCACTGAACGGGCCAACCTGGGACGCGCCACCTTTTATCTGCATTTCAAAGACAAGGAAGATTTATTACTCGAGGAATTCAGAGTAATTGCCAGCAATCGCGTGCAAGTGCTCTCTGAAATTCCCAATTCCATTTGGATATTAAACCAGGATAGCCTGGAATTAGCCAATGGGAGCGCCTCCATCATGCCGCTGCTGTTGGTTTTTGAACATGCCGCACAAAATGCCGACATCTATCGAATCCTGCTACGGGGCGAGAATTCGCAGCGGATTTCGGTGAAAATCCGCGAGATCATTGTCCAATCCATCAACGAGATTATTCAGTCCAAACAAAAAAGCGAGGCCGTCCAATTTCAGATGGAAGTGCCGGTCGATTTGTTGGCTGCCTATTTCAGCGGAGCGCTGATGAGCTGTCTGAACTGGTGGTTGGACCATGAAGCCTCCCCACAGCCGGAGGAGATGGCGCGCATGTTTCAACATCTTTTCTTCCCGGGCGTGTTAAAAGTATGGAATCCGGGCAAATTAAACACAAATCAGGATCCGGATTAAGTCAATAAAATCGTATAGTCAGATATTTCTACCCCATGTTATACTGTTGGGACAGGAATTTAACCGTGACAGAACCTACCGTCAGCGCCGCTCAAGCCATTCAAAACTCGCAAAACGCCTTCAAGCGCGGGGATAAATTGTCTGCACGACGTTGGGCCGAGAAAGCCGCGTCGCTGTCGCCTGAGCTTGAAGAACCCTGGCTGTTGATGGCCGCACTGGCAAATCCGCAAGCCAGCGTGAATTATCTCAAACAGGCGCTCAAAATCAATCCGGAAAGTCCGCGCGCCAAAGCCGGGTTGGCTTGGGCACAAAAGCGGCTTGACTCAGTCACACAAACGAAGAGTCCCACGGCGGTCAGGGTGGCAAAGCCGACCATAGTTGCTCCACGAAAATCCGTCAGAAACTCCGAAAACATCAAGAAAACGCGTAAATCCATTTATTTATTTCTGCTGCCGCTGCTGTTGCTGGCCGTGCTGGCCTTTTCAATCTGGAATACATCGCCCGTACTGGCCTTTTTCACCAGTCAGTTCAAGGCCCCGCTCCAGGGGCACGCTCCAGCGTGGGTTCAAGTGGAAATCTCCAAGCCGACGATGACTCTCTCGCCCACGGCAACCCTGACAGCGACGCCGAATCCCACCTCCACCCCGGAATTTACAGCCACACCTTCAGAAACGCCCGCTCCCACCGATACACCGATTCCGCCGGAAGCGCTGGCGGTTCTTGCCCCACTCGAAGCCGACGCCTCGCCCACCCCACTTCCCACCGATACAGCCGTTGCGGGCCCTACCCGTCAACCTGCCCAGGCGCAAGCAGCCGCTAACACCTATTCCGGTGGAAAATGGATTTTGGTGGATATTTCAGAACAACATTTATGGGCTTATGAGGGCGAAGCTGTCGCCTATAGCTTCGTCGCATCAACCGGGATGTACAATGCAACCGCGGTCGGCACCTTCCATATACTTGATAAAATCCCGAATGCCTATGGCTCCACCTGGGATATCTGGATGCCAAACTGGATGGGAATTTACTATTCCGGCAGCCTGGAAAACGGCATCCATGCCCTGCCGATCCTGCCGGATGGCTCGCAACTGTGGGATGGATACCTGGGAACACCGATTTCATATGGCTGCGTTGTCCTGAGCGCCTACGATTCTCAGTTGTTGTATAACTGGGCCGAGGTCGGAATTCCGGTCGTCATCCAACATTAGTGCAATTCTCCACCGTAACCCTCTCCCAACATGGCGAGAGGGTTTTTGTTTTCTCCCACGCCACAGCTACGGCTACATTGAACACGGCGGTTGAACATCACAATGCCAGCGACGGCAGTATAATCGTGCAACTTCAGCCCATAGGACTTATCCACGATGAAATCAAAGGCTTCCTTCTCGAACGGGTACATGATTGCCCTGACGGCCACGGTTTTGTGGTCTTTCACCGGAATTCTGATCAGTTACCTCAGCAAAACTTTCGGTTTGCCAGCGCTGGTGCTGGCTTTCTGGCGCGACCTGTCCGTTTCGCTGGGACTCGTGGCGGCTTTCCTGGTCATCAGCCCGGCGCGCTTCCGGCTGGCGCGTGAATTCTGGGGATTTACCGTAATCTACGGCCTGACACTGGCAGTCTTCAATTCCCTGTGGACTTTATCGGTGGAATACAACGGGGCGTCCGTCGCAACCGTGCTGGCCTTCAGTTCCCCGGCTTTTACAGCCATTTTGAGTCGCTGGGTTTTCAAGGAAAAAATTTACGGCGCGAAGCTCATTTCGATCTTTTTGAGTATCGCCGGAACCGTGCTTGTCTCCGGCGCGTACAACCCGGCGGTTTGGCAAATCAATCCGCTGGGCATCGGCTTTGGCCTGTCAACCGGACTATTTTTCGCAATCTACAATCTGCTGGGGAAAAGTGCTTCGGATAAAGCCATCGACTCGTGGACGGCTTTGCTATACACATTTGCCAGCGCCACCGTTTTCTTATTTCTGTTTAACGTCGGAATTCACGCGATTGCAGGAACCAACCTGTGGACGAATCTGTTCTGGCTAAAAAATTCCACGCTCGGCTGGAGCGTGCTCATCTTTTTGGGCGTCGTCCCCACGGTTGGCGGATTCGGGCTTTACACCCTCAGCCTGCGCTCCCTGCCACCCACCGTTGCCAACCTGATCGCCACGCTTGAGCCAATTCTGACCGCCATCTGGGCATATTTCCTGCTGAATGAAATGCTGGAGCCAATCCAGATGCTCGGCGGCGCGCTGATTTTTGCCGGAGTAATCTTGCTGCGTCTGAAAGAGCGCCAAACTGGGGAATTTATGTCTGACGCTGGTGATCAGGCTTGATACCAAACGACCAGTTAATGTCGGTGTGCAAGGTTTCGGCCTGGTAAACACGATCGCTGATGCGATTCAGGCGCTCCGCCATGAGCGGCGTTTACAGGTTTTCTGGCCCAATACCCTTCCTTATCTGAAGCCAAATCTTGCATCCAATACGAACTATTTTCGATGCTCCAATGCAAACGCACAGCACCTAATACGCATTTCGAGCCAACCTGGCCGCCCGTCAGGAATTTCTAGACAAAAAACCGCTGCCGGGCTGGCAACGGTTTTTTGATTAACTGGATAAAACCTACCTCAGGCATTTCCCCGCTCGATCTCGACTCCGACCGAGCCTGTAAACGGAATTGCCTGAGTTTTTTCCACCCGAATGGTCACACGCCGCACTCCTAGCGTTTCCAGACAGAGACGCGCGATATCTTCAGCCAGAGCTTCCACCGTCAACCGTTTAGACGTTTCGGCATGTGCCTTGACTCGATTCGCCACCTTTTCATAATCCACGCAATCGACGATGTCATCCGTTTCGGCGGCCTTGCGGATGTCTGTGAACATGGACACGTTGATGACCATTTCTTGTGGGGTGGTGCGTTCATAATCGTAAATTCCGATGATGCCGGTGACTCGTAAATCCTTGATGAAAATTTTATCCATTGGGTTTTTCCGTTGTTAATGATGGTGTCTTCCGTTCAAAGCCCCACAGCGCCAGCGCGAATATGACCCATGCCAGTACTTGCGCTGAGCGGATTCCGCCACTGATGAGCGCGCTGTCGCCGCGAAAGGCTTCAAGGAATAAGCGCGCGCCAGCTGTCAGGGCCACGAAAAGCAAAAATAACGAGCCCTTCATCAGCCGCTTGTCTTTTGATATCCAACCAAGAAACATCAACATGATGAGAGCCAGCCCAAGTTCATAAAACTGTGTCGGATGGCGTCTGACTCCCCACAGGTCGATGCCCCAGGGCAGAGTTGTTTCAGAACCAAAGGCTTCTCCCGAGGCGATGTGTGCTGCCGCGAATCCGATCATCAGCAGCGCCAGCAGCGGCGTCAGCGCATCGAGCGTGGACCACAAGGCCAATTTGGCGCGCTGACCGTAAACCAGCATGGCCAGCAGCGCGGCAGCGAATCCGCTAAAAGGGTCGAACAAACCCGCGTTTGGCGAGATCAGGCTGAGGGGTGATTGAATGAAAGCGCCCGGGAACTGGATAACGTATCCAAGGCGGGCACCGATCAAGCCCGCGATCAGTCCCGTAAAAGTCAAATTATAGAGTTTATCCGCCGAAACTCCACGCGAGGGAGCAAATTTTTCGGCCAGCGAGAGCCCAAACCAGAATGCCAGCAGCAAACTGAATTGCGAAACGGGTAAAGCCAGCGGGCCGATTTGCAAAATAGGCAGCATCAGGGCAGCTCCTTGAGCAGTTTTTCCACGCGGCTGATCAACAGCGCTTCGGCCATCGGTCCGCCCACAACCACCTCGCTGATGACGCCGTCCGCGCCGATGAAAAAGGAAGTGGGCAGCGATTGGACACGGTACAACCGGGTGGCTGTGCCGGTTTCATCGAGCAAAACGGGAAAACTGAGGGCATTTTCGGCGACGAAAGCCTGCGCGTTGGCGCGAGTATCCTGAACGGTCGAATCAATCGCCAAAACGACAAACCCCTTGTCTTTATTGGCTTGATAAACACGCTCAATGGCGGGCATTTCGGCGCGGCAAGGTGGGCACCACGCAGCCCAGATATTGACCAAAACTACCTTTCCGCGCAAGCTTGAAAGCGTGATTGATTGCCCGTCGAGCGTTTTTAGCGTAAAATCAGGCGCCAGAAACCCAGCTTGCGGTGCAGGGATTTTGCCCTGTGTGGTCGCGCCAACTGGGGCCGTGGAGAGCCAGATCCAGCCCAAACCGAGAATTAATAAAAATCCGTAAAAAAGACGCCTGATATTCGGTTGCATAAAATTCATTTTGCCTCTATATTTATAGGGTAGCTTAATCTCGGAACCGAAACTTCGCAATTCTACCTGATTAGATGCAAACCCATGCCAATTGACGCAACCCTTTTCATTGGAATAGATCCATCTGGCGGGCGCAAGCCCTTCACGTATGCCGCGCTCGATCAGAACGGCAAACTTGTCGCGCTTGAAGCTGGCGAGATGGAAGATGTCCTGACTTTTCTGAGTGGCGTACCGCGCGCGATTGTCGCCGTGAATTCTGCACCTCGTCCCAGCAAAGGGTTAGTGCATCAGGATAATGCGCGTCAGAGCCTGTCGCCGGTACGCAGCATTGGTCGCAACCTTGAGATGCGCCTGTCGGAACATCTGCTGCGCGAACGCGGCATTAACGTCTCGCTGACACCGCCCAAGAAGGAATTATGCGCCAATTGGATCCAAACGGGATTTGTTTTTTACCGCCGCATCGAGGCACTCGGTTTTCAGCCTTTTCCCACGCCGAATACCACTCTCCAGTGGATTGAAACCCACCCGCATGCCTGTTTCTGCGTGCTGTTGGGACAAAATCCATTCTCGCGGACTGCGCTCGAAGGCCGGTTGCAAAGACAACTGGTACTCTACGAACAAGGCTTGGAAATCAACGATCCGATGGACTTTTTCGAAGAATTTACCCGCCACAAGTTTTTGCGGGGCATTCTTCCGCTTGATAAAATTTACAGCCACGAAGAACTGGATGCCATCGCTGCTGCCCATACCGCTTTTGTGGCGGGTCGCCATCCCGAGCGGACTCTCAAGGTGGGCGATCCGCAAGAGGGGCAGATTACCTTACCAGTCACTGAGTTGAAAGAAAAATATTAGCGAAAAATCGCAACATTTCGTTCATAGTTGCTCTGGAAACGGCAAGCCTTGGGGAAATTTCTGAACGCTCGCTATTGGCGAAAGCGTTCACAGAAATCATGGGTAAAAAATGTTGTGTGGAAAATTTGATAGCATTCGGGCGATTGTTGTAAATTCTAAAACTAGTCCCCCGAACCTTTTTCAAGGTGTCCGCGCAAAGCTTTTTGGCTGGAGGCCTGGATCTGCTTCCAGATGATTTCCTTCAAAAAGAGCAGCGCTGCTTTTTCATCCTGATCCACTAAAATCATTTTTAGCTCGTTTTGTTGTTGTTCATCCAGAACGACGTTTACTTTTTGCATGTTGCCTCCTTGCCCCAGACAGTCAAGCGTTTCCTCTAAAAAACAAGATTGAATAGATAGCCGGTAATAATGATGGCAAACGCCACCACGCCCACAAAAACGGCGATTAATTGTGGTTTGAGCACACGACGCAGGATGACCAACTCCGGCAGACTCAGCCCAACCACTGCCATCATAAAAGCCAGCACAGTGCCGAGCGCGGCGCCTTTTTCCATCAACGCATGCACAACGGGGATAATGCCAGCCGCATTCGAATAGAGCGGCACGCCCAACAACACCGCCGCCGGGACACTCCACCAGGCTTGCTTGCCCAAAATTCCGGCCAGGGCGCTTTCTGGAACGTAACCATGAATGCCCGCACCTATGGCAATCCCAACCACCACATACAGCCAGACCTTGCCGACGATTTCCTTTGTGCTGGCCCAGGCAATTTCAAAACGATTGCTCCAGGTCGGCTGTTCGGGCAGATTGGCGCCCTTGCCAACCTTAATTTGCCAGACGAAATCTTCCACATAGCGTTCCAATTTCAGTCGGCCAATGATGATTCCTGCGACAATGGCGATCGACAAACCGGAAAGCAGGTAAAAGCCCGCCACCTTCCAACCAAACATGCCAAACAACATGACCAGCGCCACTTCATTGACCACCGGCGCAGAAATCAGGAAGGAGAAGGTCACTCCCAGCGGAATGCCCGACTCAACGAAACCGATAAAAAGCGGGACTGCCGAGCACGAGCAAAAGGGCGTAATAATGCCCAGGGCCGCCGCCAGTACATTGCCCACGCCTTCGCGTTTGCCACCCAACCAGGCGCGGGTCTGCTCAGCGCTGAAAAATGAGCGCAGCATGGTGATCAGAAAAATCATGCCGCCCAGCAACAGGATGATTTTGGGAACATCATAGAAAAAGAAAGCCAGCGATTGGCCCAGGTGTGAATCCAGCGGCAGGGCCAACAGATCGAAGGCAATCCAGTTTGCAAAGGGTTGGATGACGTTATACAGCGCGAACCAGATTACAGCGGCCAGTAAGACCACTCCCCAAGCACGCCAATTTGAACCGGCTGATGGTTTTTTTGCCTGTTGTTGGGTTAAAAGAGTTTGCACGATGAAATTTCCTCGTTTTTACTACCGGACAAACTAATTTTCCACCACAACATCAGCAATTAAACACTACGGGAAAACCCGCAGACTCTTCCCTATGAGTTGTTTTGCATTTGATGTATGGTTTGTTTATCCGGCAGTAAAATTCTTATTCAGAAAGGCGAAAGTGGCTTCGCAAAAGGTCAAGAACGATTAGTTGGGATGGGAGCGGATGAAGGCACCCCGCCAAACAGGCGCTTCTGCAGGAAGAAAGCCACATTGACCAGGCCGATCATGACTGGCACCTCGATTAACGGCCCGATGACGGCCGCAAAAGCCGCTCCGCTGTTGATGCCAAATACACCCACCGCCACGGCGATGGCCAGTTCAAAGTTGTTGCTGGCGGCCGTGAAAGCCAGGGTGGTGGTTTTGGAATAATCCGCGCCGATCGATTTGCCCATGAAAAAGCTGACCAGGAACATGATCACGAAGTAGAACAAGAGCGGGATGGCGATGCGTACCACATCAAAGGGCAGCTGCACGATGATATCGCCCTTGAGCGAGAACATGACCACGATCGTGAAGAGCAAGGCGATCAGGGTTAACGGGCTGATTTTGGGCACAAAGGTCTTGTAATACCATTCCTTGCCCTTGGTACGGATCAGCACGAAATTGGTGATGAAACCGGTGATAAAGGGGATGCCCAAGTAGATGAAGACGCTCTTGGCGATCTCACCGATGGTAATGGGTACCAGCTTGCCGCTCATCCCAAACATGGGCGGCAGGACGGTGATGAAAACCCAGGCATACACACTGTAGAACAGCACCTGGAAGATGCTGTTGAAAGCCACCAGCCCGGCGGCGTATTCACTGTCGCCTTTGGCCAATTCATTCCAGACGATCACCATCGCGATGCAGCGCGCCAGCCCGATCAGGATCAGGCCGGTGAAATATTCCGGGTAGCCACGCAGGAAGATCAGCGCCAGCGCGAACATCAGGATTGGACCAATGATCCAGTTCTGGACCAGAGACAGGCTCAGGACTTTCCAGTTGCGGAAGACATCGCCCAGTTCGTCGTAGTGAACTTTGGCCAGCGGCGGGAACATCATCAGGATCAGGCCGATCGCGATCGGGATGTTGGTGGTGCCAACTGAAACAGCTGTGTTGAAGCTGGAGACACCGCCAGGAAAGAGGAAGCCAATCCCAACGCCGATGGCCATGGCCGCGAAGATCCACAGCGTCAGGTAGCGATCGAGAAACGTGAGTTTTTTGGTGACGGGTTGAGGGGCAACGGCAACTGCACTATTCATATGAAAGTCTCCAATCTGGGAAGGTAGAAAGAAGGAATTACGCTACTTCTAGCGCGGTGGTCAACCAGGTGGTCACTTCGGCCAGGGTGGGAATGCGGCCAGCGGAGACTACCTTTTCGTTGATCACCAGCCCCGGCGTAGACTCCACGTTATAGGCCATAATGGCGGGATATTCAGTCACTTTAATGATTTCGGCATCCAAGCCCATCTGGTCGACAGCTTGATGCGCGATGGCTTCCAATTTTTTGCAGTTGGCACAGCCTGAACCAAGAACTTTAACACTGAGCATATGAATTTCTCCTTGAAAAAGATTTACGGACACTGGATGACACCCTGGGCCCACAGGCAAACGCCACAGACCGGGGACGGGTTTGAAAAACAATCTTCCTGATTGCCCTCTGCCAGCTCGCAGCCGCCACAGAAGGTACAGGGGGCAAAACCGAAATTGTGCAGGCGCTCGCGATAAGCCAGATATTCAGGATCAAGCCACAAATCGAGCAGCGATCGCTCGGCAATATTCCCAATAACGTGGCGCTGATTGGTGAGCTGCTTCTCTTTTAGAAAACTGGTATGAGTATGCATCAAGGCCCAGCATGGCGCGGCATAACCATCCCAGGCAATCGACATGGTGCCACCTTCCACAAAATTGCAGACATCACTGGCGCCGCCCCAATTTTGCCCCGCCAGATTGATATTGCAGCCGCTCGTAAAAGCCGCGAAAAGCGCATCCCTGGTGATTTCGTTGATATCCATCTTGGGCAGGCTCAGACGCGGGACGTTTTTCGAGCCGTCCAAATAGGCTGAATCCATCAACGTATGCATGTACAGACGCTCATCCAGCATATCGGAGCTGGCAGGTTGCACATTACTGACTGAAAAATGCTTGGCGCGGAAGGAGCGTCCCAGCTTGATGACTTTGGGCAGCTGGTCAATGTTGCGCTTCATCGCCACAAAAGCCACGCCGATTTCAGGTTTGGGGAAATGCCCGGCTTTGCGCATTTTATCGAAGCGGCGCAGGTTTTGGAGTACATGCGGCAGTTCCGCACCCAGGCGCACATCCGCATAACTTTCCGGCGTGGCGCCATCGATGGAGACCCACAGCATATCCAGCCCGGCATCGATCAGCTGGCGGCTGCGTGTTTCATCCAGCAGGGTGGCGTTGGTAATCATCTCCACTTTTGACACGCCCAACTGCTTGAGGCGCGCAATCCATTCGATGGTGCGGTTGTGTACCAACGGCTCACCGATCCCGCCGAAATATACACTCGGAAGTGGATCAAGCGTTTTCAGGCTCTCAAAGATCTGCTCAAAGGAAACATCGCTCATGCGACCGTTGGGTTCGTTCCAACCGTTGCGAAAGCAGGTAATGCAGTCCAGGTTGCAGGATACGGTGGGCTCGATATAGATTTTGGTAAGCTGGGTGATGGGCCGGTGCATCCGCACAAAATTCGTGCCTTCATCCAGGCGCACCTTTGCGCCGGGGTTGAGCCCATAGCGCATGGCTACATCGCGCGGGATGACTAGGTCGCCTTGTTCATTCACCTGTGCCCAGGCAGTGGTCGGTTTTGTAGAGACAGTCATGAATTTCGTTCCTGTGTTTCAACAATGAGAGTATCAATGGAATCAACGGACAGCGCACATTGCGCCTGTGGGCTGACAGGTTCAATCACAGGCAGGCTAACCCCGATAATTTTTGCCGCCTGGTGGAGTAATGGCATGATTTCAGGTTTAAGCAGACGATAAAAAACAAATTTTCCTTCACGGCGCGATTCGATCAACCCTGCCTGGCGCATTGCCATCAGGTGCTGAGAGATGTATGCCTGCCGGTAACCCAACTGAGCCTCGAGATAGCAGACACAGGATTCCCCGGCTCCAATGATTAGTAAAATTTCCAGCCGGGCTGGGGCAGAGACGGCTTGGAACAGTTCGGAAATTGATTCGAGCGAGTTAGGCATTCTCATATTCCTCAATATAAATACAGTATAGCAACTTATTCAAAAAAACGAATATGACTTGTGTCATTCTAATTTAGGCAGGATGTCATCAATTTCATCACCTGATGGTTTCAACTGTGTTTTGTGATGAAATCGACCTGTTCATTAAGTCGCGCGCTCACTTGCCCGAGGCAGTCTTTACCCTGCCGGTTGGCAGAAAATTACTGGTGACCTGTGGCCCGCGCGGTGGATCGAAAAAAAGTAACCGAACGGAAACTTTACAGAACCATTTATGGTCCGTTTGGACATTCCTGAACTACTCATCCTTCTGACGTTCTGAGAGTGTTGGTTGGAGCCAGTAGAATTGGTAAAATGGGAAATGAACTTGGCTCTGGAATAAAATCATTCAAGAATAATTTACTCCGAAGTTTGCGTGCCCGTACGCATTTGCGCAAAACTCCCCTGCAAAGGGATGGCACACAAACCGACCCGGCAACGGGTCCCGGTTGATGGTGGAAACGCCCCAACTCCCCAAATTTGGAAAGAAGGCCCGCATCTACGCCGCAAACGAACCACGTCGCTACTTTGCCCAGATGCAGGCTTACCAAGTGATGCCCGACGATGAAATGTTTACAGTTTGCGCAGTAACCTTGACCACTTCCCAGGAGTCGATTCTTACAAGCCTTCATGATTTTTTCAGAGTAATCACATTTCAACCTTTGAGGGGGTAAGAAAATAGTCATTGTTCCATTCTGCTTGCACCACCCGGTAATTTTTTAAAGCAAGTGGACTTTGAGTTGAAATCAATTGTATCGTTGAGAACCATGCTTTTTCCTAAAAATTTGCCCATTGACTCTCGTTTTCGTTTTTCGTATAATTCTAACTGCTGTTCAAATTACTGAACGATTGTATAAATTCTCACAAGGAGCGAGAGCTATGTCCCACATCAAACTCAGTTGGCGTAACATCATCATTGCGGCGACCTTACCCGCCGTCATGGAGGTCATCTGGCAGTTATATAACACTTATGTGCCTTTGTTTTTGCAGGCTGGAAATCCTGCTTTTACAGAAGCAGGTGCAAAAACCCTGGGATTTGGCCTTGGTCCGGCATTGACCGGTTTCATCCTCGTCTTTGACAACATCGCCGGGTTGTTCATCAGCCCAATCGTTGGCGCGTGGAGTGACAGCCTGCGTACCCGCTGGGGACGGCGGATGCCGTTCGTGCTGTTTGGCGTGCCAGTGGCGGTCGCTGCGTTTATCATCATTCCGCTGATCCCCATGGGTATCAAACCTGAACTCAATGGCCAGACGGGGCAATTAACCGGTTTGCTGGTGCCGTTCATCATTTCGCTGATGGTTGTCTTGGTTGCGTTCGCCATCGTCCGCCCAGTTGCCGACGTGCTGATGTTTGATATTACTCCATCCGAACACCGCTCCACCGCCAACGGCATAGGAGGCGCGATTGCCGGTTTGCTGGTCGTCGTGACCGCTCTCGGCGGCGCGGCGCTGTACGATGTCTATGGGCCGCTTCCTTTCTGGATCGCCGCCGGACTTACCATCCTGATCACGCTGCTCACCTGGGCCTGGATTAAGGAACCTGAAGCACTGGCCAGCGCCAAGGAACTGGCGGGCGAGACCTTCAATTTGAAAGGGATTATCAAATTCCTGCGTGACCAGCCCAAGGAAAATCGAACCAGCCTGATTTTCCTACTGCTCAGCAACCTGCTGGCTTATGTAGCGCTCGCGCAAATGCAGGCCTTTCTCAGTTCTTATGGCGTCTTTGGGCTTGGCATGGAAACCTCCGCAGCAGCCATGCTGGTGGCGATCCCGGCCATCGCTTTCATGGTGGTTGCCATCCCTGCGGGTTTGATCTCGAACAAGATCGGCCGCAAAAACACGCAGATCATCGGGCTGGTAGGGTATGCCATCGGCGCGCTGGTCATTTTCTTTTTCCCCACTGCGACCATGCTCAACGTAGGCCTGCTGATCTGCGGCCTGACCTGGCCGCTCGCCAATGTCGTCCAGGTGGCGATGATCATTGACAGCGCCCCCGTCGAAACGCTGATGGGCACCTACACCGGCTTGCGCCAGATCGCCGTGACGCTCGGATTCATCATCGGCCCAGTTTTGGGCGGTAGTCTCGTGCAAGCGATGGGAAATAACTACCGCTGGGTCTGGCTGATCATGTTTGTGTTCCTCGTGCTGGCCACACTTGCCATGCTGCCCGTTACCAAGGGCGAAGCGAAAATAGAAGCGTAACAAGTTATAGGTCATAAGTCGAAGGTCAACTCTTCAACCTATGACCTTCGACTTATGACTTTCGACGATGTTCCTTCTTTATGTAATATTTGCCGTCCTTATTTTCCTAATGCTGTATGGGGTGTATGCTTATTACGCCTACAACCGCGTCCGGCCAGCGGAACACGCCTGCGTGGATTGCGCCAACTCGGTCACAATCCACGGCTATGACCTGTATTACCGTGAACTCGGCGCGGACAAAGGTCAGCCGCCGGTAATTCTCGTCCACGGCGGACCGGGGCATTCCAGCCTGAGTTTCAAAGGCGGTTTTGACTTTCTCGCCGACCAAACACGGGTCATCTACTACGATCAGCGCGGCTCGGGCAATTCGCAAATTAAGCCCCAACCGGCCGATTACACCATCGCGCAACTGGTGGACGAACTCGAAACCCTGCGCCGCGAGGTGGTCAAAGCCGAGAAAATTATCCTCGTCGGGCACTCGTTTGGCAGCGCGTTGGTACAGCGTTACTCGCTGAAGTACCCGCAGCGGGTCGCAAAACTGATCATTGTCGGCGGAATTCGCATCAATAATGGCATGAACAACCGTTTCATCTGGAAGTGGCTCGGGCCAGCGCTGTATTCCACCGACCTGGGTTTCCCACACGCCGACCCGCAGGCGGCCGACGCCTGGTTTACCGCATCATCAGAAAAAGACAACCCGAACCGGCTGTTCGATAAAACCAACGCACACTTGCTCGAAAACACTGGCACGGTTTCCTTCGCCCCCTGGCGTGAAATCTCGCTCTCGTTGGTTGGCTCAGATTTCAAAAACGAGTTGCGACAACTCGGCACCCCGACTCTGTTCATCTACGGCGCAGCCGATTCTCCATTCACCGGCCAACCCGTCGCCGCTGAACTCTGCGACACCCTGCCCAATTGCCAGTCCATTGGCTTCGATCAATCCGGACACTGGCCTTTTCTTGAACAACCCGAGAAATTTCAGCAAGTGCTGAAGGATTTTCTAATTCAAAAATAATCCGGTGGTCTCGATACGCCCATCAAATGCATTCGTCGCTACTCGACCACCAACTGCTCACTGACCACTGATAACTGCCATGACCTTCCCAGCCATCACATCCCTACGTTCGCCGCAATACAAAGGCGCGATCACTCAATCGCTTTACATCCCCATGCGTGATGGTGTTCGCCTGGCAATTGACCTTTCTCTCCCACGCGACCTGGCTCCTGAGACAAAAATCCCGGCCCTGTTCGCCGCCACGCGCTACTGGCGCGCGCAGCAACTCAAAGCGCCGTTTTCATGGTTTTTGTCGTTGCCAGACTCGGCCCGCGACTTTTTCACCGCCAACGGCTACGCCATCTTGCGGATTGACATGCGCGGCACCGGCGCATCGGAAGGCAATCAGCCCCATCCCTGGCCAGCCAGCGATCTGACCGACCTGTATGATCTCACCGAATGGGTCACGCGCCAGCCCTGGAGCAACGGCCAGATCAACGGTTTCGGCAACTCCTACCAGGCCACCACCGCCGAAATGCTGGGCGCGTGTGGGCATCCTGCCGTTGCCAGCGCCCTCGTTCGCTTCAACGAATTTGACGTTTACACCGACATCGCCTTCCCCGGCGGCGTGCCAAATGAGTTCATGCTGCGCAAATGGGCGGATTTCAACCGCGCGCTCGACGCCAACCACATCCCCGCCAGCCTGCCCATCCCCGAGAAATGGCTGACCAGCGGTGTCAAACCTATCCATGGCGAACCTATCCCGACGCACCACAATCAGCAGGTTGATTCAGCGCTGCGCCACATCACCTTCCGCGATGATCGCGACCCCGAAATGGGCGTCACCATCGACGAAATCAGCATCCATACCCGCCCTACCGCGCACGCCCTCGATCACTGGGGCGGCTGGTTCGACGCCGCCACCGCCGACTCCGTCATCCGCCGTTTTGCCAATAATCCGCGCCCGCAGCGTGCCGTCATTGGCCCGTGGAATCATGGCGCGACCCAGCACGTCGGCGCGAAGGACAATCCCTTTCCGCTGCTCGCGCAAATGAAAGAAGCCCTGCGTCTGTTCGACGCTCCGCCCACCACCCGCGAATTGCATTACTTCACCTTGTTTGAAAATGCCTGGAAATCGGTGACGGAGTGGCCACCTGAGAGTGTTTCTGTTTCGAGATTCTTTTTCCAACCCCTTGGCATGCTCACAGCGGATTCATCCGCCCCGCAGCCGGCCGACCGTTTCGAGGTGGATTTTTCCACTTCCACTGGTCTCAACAACCGCTGGCAGACCGAACTCGACCAGCGCCCAATCCACTACGCCCCGATAAACGCCCCGCTTTCATATACATCCGCGCCGCTGACAGTGGATACCGAAATCACCGGCTACCCGCTGGTGACGTTGCGAATTACATCCACCCATGACGATGGCAACTTTTTTGTTTATCTCGAAGCGTTGGATGAAACCGGCACGGCCCACTATCTGACCGAAGGGATGCTGCGCGCCATTCACCGCAAAATCTCTGCCGAAACGCCACCCTACAAGCAGTTTGTCCCGTATCATTCGTTTAAACGGGATGATGCCCAGCCGCTCATCCCCGGTCAGGTCGCAGAACTGACTTTCGGGTTGAATCCAATTTCGGCGCTGATCCGGCGCGGATGGCGCTTAAAGGTCTCCATTTCAGGGGCAGATAAAGATACATTTACCCGTATCCCGGCAACGGGGAGTCCGAGCGTCGAGATTCTGCTCGGGGGTGAGGCCGCTTCATTTATCCAGATCCCGATCAAGGTCAGACCAGAGTCTCAATTATCCTAAAAAAACTATGACTGACATCCTTTACGAAATCCAAGATCAGATTGCCATCGTAATTTTCAACCGCCCCGAGGTGCTGAACGTGATGCGCCGGGCGATGTTCCAGCAGATGCTTGAATTGTTGGATGAAGTGGCCCATAACGACGCGATTCGCGCGCTGGTAATTACCGGCGCCGGGCGCGCCTTTTCAGCAGGCATCGACCTGGACGAGGTGGCGCACCTGTTTGACGGCTCGATGACGATGGAGCAGGCGCGCGCCGAATTGGACGAGATGCAGGAACTGACCCGTCGGATGGTCAACCTACCCAAGCCGATTGTGGCGGCCGTCAACGGTTTGGCAGTTGGCGCGGGTGCGGAAATCGCGATTTCCAGCGACATCCGCATTGCATCACAGACGGCGTCGTTTGCGTTTGCCGAAGTGCAGCGTGGATTGTTCGAGACCAACGGCGTGATGCACCGCCTGCCGCGCCTGATCGGGATGGGGCGCGCGGCGCAGGTGATGCTGACCGGTGAAAAGATTTCGGCGCAAACGGCGCTGGAAATGGGACTGGTGACGCGCGTCCTGCCGTCAGAAATGCTGATGAACGCGGCTCTGGAACTGGCGCGTACATTGGCGGCGAATGCGCCGATTTCGATGCGACTCGTGAAGCAGGTTTTGCATCAGTCGTATGACCTGGATTTGGAGTCGGTCATGGCGCTCGAAACCGAAGGCACGCTGGAATGCCTGGAGAGCGATGATCTGCGCGAAGGCGTCCAGGCCTTCTTGGAAAAACGCGCGCCGGTTTACCGAGGAAAATGATTGATTATGTAGGGGCGCAGCAATGCTGCGCCCCCACCCGGATATGTTTATGCCAATCATCACCAAAATCGAAATCATCCTTCTTTCGCTGCCATTTGCCCAACCCTTCAAAATCGCCCTGACAGTGATGGACAAAGCCCAACACATCATCATCCGCATTCATGACAGTGACGGATTGGTGGGCATTGGCGAAGGTGTCCCGGCGCGGTTTGTGACCGGCGAAGCGCCGGAAACGGCTTTCGAGGCCGCGCAGCTGTATGCCAAACTACTCATCGGCAAGAATCCGCTTGAAATTGAAGCGCGCCTGGGCGAGATGGAACGCTTTATGCTCAAAAATACGTCCACCCGCTGCGCCTACGACCTGGCGCTCTACGATTTGCTTGCCAAGCACGCGGATTTACCGCTTTATGCGCTGCTCGGCGGAACGAAAAAAGTCCTGCATTCCAACCGCACGATTGGTATTGACACACCCGCAGCGATGGCAGCAACCGCCAAAAAGCATGTTGAAAATGGCGTGATAGCCCTGAAAATCAAAGTCGGCACCGGGCGTGACGAGGATCTGGAGCGAGTGCGGACCATCCGCGAGGCAGCGGGGGCTGGCATTGCCCTGCGGCTGGATGCCAACCAGGCCTGGGATGAAATCACTGCCCTGACCATTCTCACCGCCCTGGCAGAAAACGACAAAGTCCCGCTTGATCCTGGCGGGATCGAAGTCTGCGAACAGCCCCTGCCCTACTGGAATTTCGACGGCCTGAAACGCCTGCGCGAGCGCAGTCCGATTGCCATCATGGCGGACGAATCGATTTTTGATGCGCATGATGCTTTCCGCCTGGCGCAGATGGGAGCGGTGGACTATTTCAATATTAAACTCGCCAAATCCGCTGGAATACACGGCGCGCTGAAAATCAATGCCATTGGAGAAGCCGCGGGCATTCGCTGTATGCTCGGCGGAATGTCCGAAACGTTGCTTGGCGTCAGCGCGGGCGCGCACCTGCTGTGCGCCTGCCCGAATATCACCCTCTATGATCTAGATTCGCCTTTCCACTTCAACGAAAATCCTGTCAGCGGCGGTGTGGATTTCCAATCAAATGGCACCGTCACGCTGACGGATGCTCCTGGTCACGGGGCGGATTTACAACCAGATTGGATCGAAAGAAGCCAGAAAGTCATTGTGGAATGAACTCCCGTGAACGTGTTTTTGCCGTTTTGAATCACCAAATCCCCGACCGGATTCCCCGTTTCGAAGTGTGGATCGACGCCCTATACCGCGAACTGGGCGTCAGCGACCCGTACAGCGCCTACGCCGAACTCGGTCAGGATGCTGTGCTGATGCCCGCCCAATCCCCGGCGGAGAGCAACGCCTGGAAAAACGGTGTGGATGAATGGGGGCGAGTCTGGAAAGATGGGATGTACACAAATGGGGTGGTTGAATCCGCTGCCGATTTGGAGTGCTACAGCCCAGCGACAGATTATGCTGAACGTTTTTTCGACCCGCAAAAAGTCGCCGCCATTCGGACAAAATTCCCCGATCACTGCCTGTTTTATGGCACACACATCGGGCCGTTTATGAGTTCTTATATGGCGATGGGACTTGATCGCTTCTGTCTGCGGATTGCCGATGATCCGGTATTTATCCACACCCTGATGGAAGCCCGCACCGAATGGTGTCTGGCTGTTTTTGGGCGGGCGGTAGCGCTGGGAGCGGAAATCATCGTGATGGGCGACGATTCGGCCCATCACGGCGGCCCGATGGTCTCACCCAAAATGTGGCGGGAATTTGTCCTGCCCTATCACCGTCGTATCGTGGAAAGTTTGCCGGTTCCGGTCATCTGGCACAGCGATGGGAATATCGCCAAACTGCTGCCTATGGCGGTCGAGGCCGGTTTCGCCGGGATTCACGGGCTGGAGCCGTGGTCCGTCTCGTTAAGCGCAGTCAAAGCCGAATACGGCGATCGACTGGCCCTGATCGGCAATGCGGATGTGCGCCTGCTGTGCGCCCCGGATGTGGAAGCGGTGCGGAACGAAGTCCGCCGATGTGTTGAACAGGGTGTAAACAGCGGCTACATGTTTTCATCCTGTAATAGTATATTTACCGGTATGAACCCCGTAGCCGTGCGCGAATTTTTCCGCTACCAGGCCGAAATCTGCGGGGACGAAAGGAGCTTGACATGATTCCACCTAAAGACAAACCGACTTTTATCGAGGAAGCCCGCCGCAAGCAAATCATCGATGCGGCGCTGCAAACCATTGCCGAGCAGGGCTATACCCAGACCTCGTTTGCCGAGATTGCCAAAGGCCTGGGCATCACCAAGGGACTGATTGCCTACCACTTCAACGGCAAACACGATTTAATTACTTCCGCCATCCACACGATTTTGAACCGGCAGGGCGCCTATATCAAAGAACGCGTGGATGCGCAAGAAAACGCCAGCGACAAGCTGCGGACATATGTCGAAGCCAGCGTAGAATATATCGAGCAGAATCGCGCCCATTTTGTGGCACTTGTGGATTTATGGGGCAGTTTTACCTCGCCGGAGGAGAAAACCGCCTTTAGCGAGACCGCTTACGATCCATGCCGGGCTCATTTGCAGAAAATTTTCCGCATTGGGCTGGAGCAAGGCGAGTTTGGCGGATTCGAGCCGCAGGGCATATCGGCTATCATCCAGGGAGGGATTGACGGCGTGATGTTGCAGTGGGTTTTCGACCCGTCGGCGGTGAATTTGAAAGAGGCCGGGCACGAGTTGGCGGAGATGTTTGTGCGACGCTGTAAAAAATGAGTACGTAGGTCGAGTAGCGCGGCGTACCGAGACCGGTTGATGGTTAGTCTGGATACGCCCTCGCAAAAAACGGCTCAGGTCTACTCGACCAACGGGTAATTTGCCAAAGGAGAGACAATCATGGAGTGGAGCAGTATTGGTCAACTGGTGGAGGCGGCTGCGCAGCGGTTTGGGGAGCAGCCGCTGTTCATTTTCGAGGCACAACGGCTGTCGTTTGCGCAGGTCAACCAACAGGTAAACCGGACCGCTCACGCGCTGCAAGCGGTCGGCGTGACGCAGGGCGAGCGGGTGGCAGTCATGCTGCCGAATGGTGTCGATTTTCCCATCGTCTGGCTGGCACTGGCGAAGTTGGGCGCAATTATCGTGCCGATTAACATCAACTATCATGATCATGACCTGACCTACACGCTGAACGACTCGCAGTCCGGTTTTTTTATCGTCCAGGAAGCCTACCTGCCACAGTGGGAGCGGGTTCGCGAGCATGCGCCGCTCGTGAGGGAAATGCTCGTCATCGGCGAGACCGGTGAAGGGGAGTCCGCGTTCAGCCTGAGCGTGGCGCAAAGTTCGGAAATGGGGGATTTCCCGGCTGTTGAATCCGCCGCTTTGGTGAACATCCAATATACATCCGGCACAACCGGCTTTCCCAAAGGCTGTCTGCTGACCCATGATTACTGGCTGAGAATCGGTCAGGTGGCGGCAGAGTATTTCGCGCTGCAGCCGGGCGAGGTGGATTTAACCGCCCAGCCGTTTTATTACATGGATCCGCAGTGGAACACAATCGCCTGCCTGATGGGCGGCGCGACGCTGGTGATTTTGCCGCGTTTTTCGCCGTCGCATTTCTGGCAGGCGGTGCGCGAGCAGGGCGTGACGGTGCTGTACCTGATTGGGACGATGCCGTTTTTCTTGCATAAGCAGGATGAAAATCCAGCGTTGGAACATGATCACAAATTGCGCGTGATCCTGTGTTCGGGGATTCACCCAAAGTTCCATGCAGAGTTTGAGCGGCGCTGGGGCGTGCCCTGGCGCGAGGCCTACGGCATGACCGAAACCGGCGTCGATTTAATTGTGCCGCTCTCGGACGCCGAATCGGTGGGAACAGGCGCGATGGGCCGCCCGATTGCATCCAAGGAAGTGCGCGTGGTGGACATTGATGGGCGCGAAGTGGCCGACGGCGAAACCGGCGAACTGCTGATTCGCGGTCAGCCGATGATGCTTGGCTATTGGAACAAACCCGTTGAAACTGCGGAAACCCTGCGCGGCGGCTGGCTGCACACCGGCGATCTGGTGACACGTGACGCGCGCGGCTATTATCACTGGCAGGCCCGCCTGAAGGACACCATCCGGCGCGCCGGTGAGAATATCGCGGCGGCAGAAGTGGAAAGCGTGCTGTTGGAGCATCCGGCGGTCCAGGCGGCCGCAGTGGTGCCGGTGCCCGACGAATTGCGCGGACAGGAAGTGAAAGCCTATCTTGTGCTGCGTCCCGGCCACGCGCCCGACCCGGATGCGATTTTGGGGTATGCCCGCGAACAATTGGCCTATTTCAAAGTGCCGCGCTATCTCGAATTCGTGGCTGACCTGCCGCGGACTGCCTCGGAGCGCGTGGAAAAACATAAACTGGTCAGCGTCAAACCGGATTTACGTTTGGGTAGTTATGACGCGGTAGATAAGGTCTGGCGATAAAGAACAGTAAACACGAAGGGCAAAAGGTACACAAAGGAAAAGCGCAGTGATTTTTTTATTCTGTTCCCCTTCGTGCCCTTGGTGTCCTTTGTATTTATACAAGGAGCAAAATGAACACTCAACAAATCAACCAACTCATGTCCAAAACACTCGCCACGTGGCAAATCCCCGGCGGAGCGGTGGCGCTTATCAGTGGGGATGAAACCTATGCCCAAGGCTATGGTCTCGGCGCCGCCGGTCAGCCCGAATCAGCCGTGGACGCCGACACCATCTTTGCGATCGGCTCAACCACCAAAGCTTTCACCAGCGCCGCCGTTGGCATGCTCGTGGATGAAGGCAAACTGGCCTGGGACGATCCAGTCATCAAGTATCTGCCCGACTTCGCGCTCTATGACCCGTGGGTAACGCAAAATGTCACCATCCGCGACCTGCTTTGCCACCGGCTGGGACTGGAGCGCGCCCAAAGAATTTACTATCACCAGGGCTTTGACCAGCGAGAAATCATCCGCCGCATGCGTTACCTGCCGCCCGCCGCCGGTTTTCGCACACAGTTCCAGTACGCCAACCAGCAATTTGGCGCGGCGGGATTAATTGTCGAGGCGGTTAGCGGCCAGAGTTGGGATGACTTTATCAGCGAGCGCATTTTCAAAGTTTTGGGGATGTCCCGTTCTGTCAGCGGGTTCGACCGCCTGGGCAACTCATCCAATTTGGCCTTACCCCACGCCTCGTTGGACGAAACCTACCCCGCTGGAGTCCGCTTTCTTGGCCCCAAAACGACTCTCCCCTGGTTCAAACTCAGCCACGAACCATCCGGCTCGATTCACACCACTGCCAATGACCTGACCCGTTGGCTAAAAGCCTTGCTCGAAGGCGGCGCGCCGTTATTGAAGCCTACCACCCTGGCTGAAATCACCACCCCGCAAATGGTGATGCAAGATTTGGGAAATTCCGAACTCGCGCCGCTCTACTACCTTCAGCCGGGAACCCATTTCTGGACCTACGGCCTCGGCTGGTGGGTGATGGATTATCGCGGCGAGAAAGTGCTGATGCATGGCGGCCAGATGCCGGGCTTCAACTCGGTGGTAGCTTTTTATCCGGCCCGCAAAGTTGGCTTTGCGGTGATGTTCAATGTCCACCAGACGCTGGCGCATGCCGCGCTGTTCTACGCCCTCAGCGATCTGCTGTTCGGCGAAACGGGACGCGACTGGAACGGGGAGTTTCTCCAGGTGGCAGGCGGTTATATGGAACAGGTCAAAGCCGGGGTGGATGGGATGCGCACCGCTCGCCAGCCAGAAATTCCACCATCGGTGGCGCCGGGGCAGCTTGTCGGCGGGTATCAAAGTGACATATACGGCGAGGCGCTGATCGGGTTGGATGGGGAACGGTTAACGCTCCAGTATGGCAAAATCTCATCCACGCTGGAACACTGGCAATGCGACACCTTCCTAGCCAAATGGAATCTTCAAGGCCTGCTGGAAGACGCGCTGATTGTCTTTAAGCCTGAAAATCAAACCCTGACCATCGTCAATGACCGTGCCGAATTTAGGAAAATCCAATGAACCCAACCGAGCACATTCTCGAATGTTTTGCGCAAATTTCGGCCATTCCACGCCGCACTGGCAACGAGGCCGGCATTCGCGCCTGGCTCCAGGCCTGGGCCAGCGCGCGCAGATTTTCGTCCCAAGCCGATGCGGTGGGCAACCTGGTCGTGCGCGTGCCAGCCAGCGCGGGCTACGAGGGTCGTCCCGCGCTCATCTTGCAGGGACATCTGGATATGGTTTGCGAAAAAACGCCCGCATCTCCTCACAATTTCACCCGCGATCCCATCCGCCTGATCCGCGACGGCGATTGGCTGCATGCTGACCAAACCACCCTGGGCGCGGACAATGGAATTGGGATCGCCTTGATGCTGGCGTTGGTGGAAAACGAAACGGTGAGGCACCCGGCGCTCGAATTGTTGCTGACTGTCGCCGAGGAAAATGGGCTGGTCGGGGCTGATAACCTGGACCCGGCTCTGTTGAGCGCCAAAACGCTGATTAATCTCGATTCTGAGACGGTTGGGGTCTTTACGGTGGGCTGCGCAGGCGGCGGCACGGTGAACATCACCCTGCCAGTGACGTGGTCACCCCAAGCGACAGATGAAGTGGCTTTCAAATTGCAGGTGGGCGGCTTGCAGGGCGGGCATTCCGGCGAGGATATCAACCGTCACCGCGCCAATGCCAACAAACTGCTTGGCCGCGTGTTGGATGAGATGCAGCACAGTGTGGCGCTGCGGCTGGCGGCGTTGCAGGGTGGCACAGCCCGCAATGCCATCCCCCGCACCGCGCAGACGGTCTTTCTCTGCCCGGCGGAACAGGCTACCGCCTGCCGCGAGGCATTTGCCGTCAGTCTGGCAAATGTTCAAGCGGAGCATGCGGCTTCGGAGCCGGAAATGTCCATCACGCTCGCCGAGTTGAGCGGCGCACCGCTCCGCGCCATTCAGCGCTCCGAAACAGTGACCGGGCTGCGGCTGTTGGTGGCTCTGCCGCATGGCGTCGCTGCCATGTCCGCTGAAATGCCAGGGCTGGTGGAAACCTCCAACAATATCGGCGTGATGGAGTTGCAGGAATCGGGCTTATCCATTATCTCCAACCAGCGCAGTTCGGTTTTCACCCGCCTGCAAGAACTGATTGAGCGAGTGGAGGCGGTTGCCTGGCTGGCAGGGGCGCATACCGAAAGGACAAAGATTTTCCCGCCCTGGCAGCCCAATCTGGGCTCGCCGCTGCTCAAAAAAGGCGTGGAAACGTATCAAAAAGTGACCGCGACCGCCCCGCAAATCCATATGACGCATGGCGGGTTGGAATGTGGCATCCTGAGCGAACGCTGTGGTGGCCTGGATGCGCTTTCCCTTGGCCCGCGGATTGAGAATCTGCACTCACCAGACGAGCGTTTGCTGGTCACATCCCTGGCACCGACCTGGGAATTCCTGGTAGCGCTGCTCAAGGCGGATTAGGGGCTTTTTATTGCAAACAATCATCTTCGGGCTGGCCTCCGCCGTTTTTTGGGGTGCCTGCGATTTTTCTGGCGGATTGGTCAGCCGTCGTATCGGAGCCGCACGGGCCACCTTCGCTATCCAGGCGCTGGGATTACCATTTGTACTGGTCATCGCCTGGCTAACCGGCCAAATGCAGATGTCTTTGGATGATTGGTTGTGGTGCGGTGCAGCGGGTGTGATCGGTTCGCTGGGCTTTTTGGCGCTCTATCGTTCCCTAGCAGATGGGCAAATGTCAACGGCAGCGCCGGTTGCCGCGCTCACTTCAGCCAGTTTTCCGGTTCTCGTGGGTGTTTTTCGGGATGGCCTGCCCTCTGGCAGGATGCTGGCGGGCTTTGGATTGGCGCTGGCTGCCATCTGGTTCGTTTCCCAAACCGGAGCGGATCAACCCGCAGCCGGATTCCGTTGGAAAAGCCTGGGATTGCCCTTTTTGGCAGGGACGGGGCTGGGAGCCTATTTTGTTTTGATTAATCAGGGCAGCCAGACCAGCATTTTTGCTCCGCTGGTGGCAGTTCGTACATCCGGGGCCTTAACTCTCCTGGTTTTTGCCGTACAGCGGAGCGAATTGCCGCTCCCCGCCCGCCCGATCTGGCCGTTGATGGCACTCAACACGGCCCTGGATGTTGGTGGCAGTCTTTTTTATATCCTTGCAGGTCAATCTGGCCGCATGGACTTAGCCGCCCTGCTGGCCTCGCTCTATTCGGGCGTGACAGTCTGTCTGGCCTGGCTGATCTCGCACGAAAAAATCACCCGTAAACAGTGGCTGGGAATTTTGATGACGCTGGTGGCGATTATATTGATAACAAAGTGAGTGCTTTGAGGGTGAACACGGCGCTAGACCCTTAGCGAACCACGGAATCCCCTGACGCCATAGTAAGATTCTGCGCCGTTGTGATACACAAAGACTTGGTCGTAACGACGATCGGCAAAGATGGCGCCGCCGAGTTTCCTAATTTCAGCAGTCGTTTTCAACCAGCTCGACGTTTTCGTATCGAAATTTCCAAGGTTCTGCAATTCTCGATATTGCCCTTC
>CAILYI010000058.1 GCA_903838415.1 uncultured Anaerolineae bacterium
GGGTGCAGGGAAACGGCCAGACGGAATTGGCCGAGGCGCTGACCGGGCTGCGCGGCATAGAAAGCGGCAAAATCAGCCTGGGCGACAAAGACCTAACCGGCAAATCACCGCGCGCCTTTACTGAAACCGGCCTGGCGCACATCCCGGAAGACCGTCAGCGGCATGGATTGGTGATGAGTTACACCGTGGCAGATAATATGGTGCTGTGTGATTACTACAAGGCACCCTTCAGCAAGCGCGGCATCATCCAGCAGGCTTTTCTCGACAAAAACGCGCGCGAACTCATCAAGGAATATGACGTCCGCACGCCATCGCCGTATGTGGCGGCGAGCAAACTCTCGGGCGGCAACCAGCAAAAGGTGATTGTGGCGCGCGAACTGAGCCGCCCCGTCAAACTGGTGATTGCCAACCAGCCCACACGCGGCCTGGATGTTGGTTCGATCGAATACATTCACAAGGAAATCATCACCATGCGCGACCGCGGCGTGGCGGTGCTGTTGATCTCGGCTGAACTGGACGAGATCATGTCCCTTTCCGACCGGATTGCGGTCATGTATCATGGCGAAATCGTCACAACGGTGGACGCCAAACAGGTCACCCGTGAGCAACTTGGCTTATGGATGGCCGGTGCGCGACCCGAAACAACCCGATAACCCATCAAAGGGGCTGATCTGGGATCAGCCCCTTATTTTTTTCTCCGTGCCACCAAAGGGGGATGCCTATGTTGACGAATGCGAAGTAAAATAGCTCTTATCAATCCAAGGAGGAGTTTATGCTACACAAATTCCGCAGCGTTTCAATTCTTACCATCATCATGCTATTCCTGTCGGCCTGCAATCTTCCGCAAGCTGCCTCGGATGATCCAAACACCGTCATGACAGTGGCCGCGCAGACCATCGAAGCCAAATTTACGCAGAAGTCCTTGCTCACACCATCGGCCACCTTCCCACTGCCGGTTACGCAAACCCCCGCACCGCCCAGCCAAACCCCGGCCCCTGTCAACTCAGTCACGCCAACCGCCATGTGTGATCTGGCTTTATACGTTACGGACGTTTCCGTGCCCGATGGCTCGCCATTTCTCGCCAACCAGGCTTTTACCAAGACCTGGCGCTTGCAAAATAATGGCACCTGTACCTGGACGAGCGGATACCAGGTCATCTTTGATAACGGTGATTCGATGAGCGGCCCAGCCACCCAGGCCCTGGCCGGATCAGTCGCACCGGGGCAGACTGTGGATATTTCCGTCAATCTCAAGGCGCCCGCCACGACCGGTTCATTCCGCGGCTATTGGAAACTGCGCAACCCATCCGGGGTTTTGGTCCCGATTGCGAACGGCTACCAGGAAAATTCATTTTTCGTCGACATAAAAGTCATACCGCCCACCGCAACAGTCACACCCACCTCGAGTATCACCCCGACCCTTATCATCAGCCCGTCAAACACGCCGACTCCAACTCCCTAAGCTGGCCCGCCCCTCAAAAAGCGGAGGCCGAGCTGGCCTCCGCTTTTTGTTATAATACCGATGGTTCGAAAGGAAAAACATGAAACATAAAATTTACGTTGTATTTTCCATCTGCGCCGCGCTGACTCTATTCCTGAGCGCCTGCGGTGCGGAGACTCAGCCCACCCCCGATGCAGCCGCCATCTCCACCTCGGCCGCTCAAACGGTGGAGGCCCGTTTTACCCTGCAGGCGGCCCTGCAAGCCACGGAAACCCCGGCACCGCCCGCCGAAACCCCCATGCCAGCCGCCACATCCACATTGGGCTACCCGCCCACTCAGACGACCGCGCCCGGCCTGCCCTCGCCCACCTCCAACGGAAAGCCGTGTTACGCCATGACCTTTGTGTCAGATGTCAGCATTCCTGACGGCATGATCATGGCCCCCGGCGCCAAATTCACCAAAACATGGCGGGTGCGCAATGACGGCAACTGCGTTTGGGATCCGAGCTACACGCTTGAACTGGCCATGGGCGACGCGATGAGCACCGTCACGAAAATCCCGCTGACCAAAACGGTTTACCCCGATGACAGTATCGATTTTTCGGTTGACATGGTGGCGCCGGACACCAATGGAACCTATGCCGGTTATTGGCATGTTGCCACGCCCTATGGTGGCTATATGGGCGTCGGCAGTTACAATCAAAATCTGGTTGTAAAGATTCAAGTCACCACCAAACCCGACCTGGCCTTTGGCGCGGTCAGCGTGGCCTATGACTATACCCGCAGACCAGAAAAGGGTTGTACATCAGCTGGCGCATATTACGACTTTAGCGCCACCATTACCGCCAACGGCCCCGGTGAATTCCAATATCGCTGGGATCGCAACCCATTTGATGGAAAAGTTGAAGGCGGCGTCTTGAAATTCGCTGCCGCTGGTTCCAAGACAGTCTACTTTACCTGGCACATGACCGCCGACCATCTTCAAGATATTGACCGCTGGGTTGGAATCACCACTGTCGTCGATTCGAAAGAAACAAGGTTTGATCGAATCATGTTCCGTTACACCTGCGCACCCTAGAATTACCAGCCGGGGTTTCGACCCCGGCATTTTTTATTGCATAAAGTAAAAATTTTGCGAGAGGAGAATCTCAAACATGAAAAACCATCGAATTCCATTCCTGGCGCTTGCACTGATGCTGATTTTGAGCGCCTGCAACCTGCCATCGTCGCAAGCCACTGAACAAATCAGCCCAAACGCCGTCTTTACAGCCGCTGCCCAAACAGTGGAAGCGCAGCTCACCCAGAATTCTTTAATCATTCCCACCAACCCACCCGCGACGGTTGCACCGCCACCCCCACCCACCAGCCTGCCGCCCACCGTGGCCGCCACAGCACTTCCCATTGTCACGCCGGTAACCACCACGTTACCGGCAGCGGTGGCAACCTCCTCATGTGACGCTGCCCAGTTCGTCACCGATGTCACCGTGCCGGATGGCACGCAGTACAGTGGAGGCGCAACCTTCGTCAAAACCTGGCGTTTGACAAATACCGGCAGTTGCACCTGGAATTCTTCCTACAACCTGGTTTTTGACTCGGGAATTTCCATGGGTGGACCCGCCAGCCAGCCACTGGTCGGGACAATTGTTCCTGGCGCAAGCGTGGATATCTCCGTCAATTTACAAGCCCCGGCCACGGATAACACCTATCGCGGCTATTGGGGGCTGACAAACGCCTCCGGCGCGCGCATCCCGGTGACAGGCGGTTCAAACGGAAAATCCTTCTACGTTGAGATCAAGGTTGGGGCTGGCGGCAGCGGCGATAGCAGCGGCGGGAAATTTGCTGTCAACAGCGTGGGATTTAGCGTCACGCGCAGCGGCACTTGCGCCTCCGGGAAGTACGTGGTCACGGCAACCATCACCACCAATGGCCCTGGTGAAGTGACTTACAAATGGATTTATAGCGATGGCGGAACTGACGGCATAGCCCATGATCCGCTGGTATTTTCTGCGGCTGGCAGCCAGACCGTCACAACCGAATGGAGCACCAGCGCCAGCGTCTGGCTGGATCTCTACATCGACAAGCCCAACCATCAACAATTCGCGCGCGCAACATTGACTTGTCCATAATCAACTCTGGAGCCGGGGAAACCCGGCTCCTTTTTTTACAGGGAACTTTTCAGGAAGTCCGTGCGTCATTAAATAGGATGTTTTCATTCGCAAGGAGGAAGCCATGCGTTTAATGAATAAGTTTATTTCGCCCGCTTTACTGGTTTTACTCGGAGTCGGCTTATCCCTGTTGTTGACAGCCTGTAACCTGCCCACGGGCACCCCCAATGCCGCCGCTACCATGAAAGCCGTTTATACGGCCCAAATCATCAGCACCAGGGAAGTCGCCATGACGCCCTCCTGGCCGGTCGCCACGGCGTTCCCGTTGCCATCCATCACTTTGCCGACTCTGCCGCCATTTACGCCAGTCCCAACGCTGACACCTGTCCCAACCCTTTCACCGCTGCCGCCATCCGCCACCTCGTTGCCGCCAACACTGGTCACATACTGCGATTCGGCAGCCTACGTGAAGGATATCAGCGTGCCAGATGGGACAATTTTCGCGCCTGGTACACAGTTCACCAAAACCTGGCGTTTGCAAAACATCGGAACCTGCTCCTGGACATCCGCCTACTCGCTGGTTTTCTACAGCGGCAACCCGATGAGCGGCCCAACCTCGATCGGCCTGCCCGGCAACGTCAACCCCGGGAGATATGTCGATATTTCGGTTAATCTGACTGCGCCCTCGCTCGAGGGACTTTATCGAGGCTATTGGGTACTGCGTAATAGCGCCGGAGTAATCTTCGGCCTGGGAGGGGCTGCCCATGATCCCTTTTATGTGGATATCAGAGTCGTGGGAGGCATGACAATGGTTTTCGACTTCGCCTCCAGCAGCACCTACTGCACCGCCGATTGGCGCTCTGGCGCGGGTGATTTGGGCTGTCCCGGCAACACCAGCGGGAAAAAGGGCTACGTTCTCAGACAGGATAACCCCCAACTCGAAAATGGACAGGTTTACAGCGGTTCCGGCTTGCTGATGGTGCCTGAAAACATCACCAACGGTTATTTACAGGGCTATTACCAGCCCTTCCTGGTGCAAAAAGGTGACAGATTCCGCGCCATCATCAACTGCGCTTACCTGGCAAACGGCTGTAACGCCATCTTCCGCCTGGATTACCAGTTTGGGAATGGGCCGGTCAGTACCATCTGGCAGTTTACCGAGGCCTACGAAGGCCAATACTACGCAATGGATATCGATTTAAACGCCCTGGCCGGATACCAGACCAAGTTTATTTTGACGGTACTCTCCAACGGCCCGGCGGAAAACGATCGACCGGTCTGGGTGGCCCCACGCATCGACCGCCCATCCAACCTGGTGACGCCATCAGCCACGCCAACCGTCACAGCAACGGTAACCGCTACCGCTACGATGACCAAGACCGCCACTGCGACTTCCACCGCCACAGCCACGGCAACTTCTACGGCAACTTCCACGTCAACGGCCACGGCTACCGCCACATCCACAGCCACCGCCACATCCACCGCGACGGCGACTGCCACAACCGGGCCGTAAAACCCGGCAAAAGGCCGCAACAACGCCATTCCACATCTGAAATTCCGGCCTGAGATTCTTGTGATCTCGCTGTAGATAAATGATTTCTGCGGGTGTGAAAATGATTCCTACGAGTGTTGAAACGATGCCTGCGGGTGGTTAAATGATTCGGCTGCACAACAACAGGTCTGACAGGGCTTTCGCCAACCTGTCAGGCCTGTTTGATTTTCTCACCAGCTTACGCGGCGTGAGACTGCCGCACAATCTCTCTAATTTGCCCAAGGTGATCGTCATCGTGCATCAAACCAAAAACAAAGCGCCCGATGGTATTGATGTGCGGCCCTTTTGGCCAGGCTTCGTACTCCATCTCCAGATGCGCTTCCTGGGGCCACATCTCCAGGCTTGCCAGGCGCATGCGGCGGCTTTCCTCCAGGCGTTGGCGACAGGCTGCGATGGTCTTCATCTCTTCCCACGGAACTTCATACCGCGAACGCCCATGATGCTCCACCCCGCGCGCCATTTCGGCGGCAAGTGCGGCTGATTCTTCCGAAGATGCGGTCGTGTGGACGATGACGTGCCCCAAATTCCAGGCCAAATCCGCTTCTGCAGCGTTTGACGCATATTGATCGTGTTTTTTGGGGTCATCCGGTTCGAAGGTTACATCGGCGTCAACGCAGGAGACGATCTCAGCCAACATGCTGTCGATCATCTCGTTGGTTAAGTCACGCAAATCGTCGGCGGTTAATGTTAAACCTGCCAGAAACTCGACAAAACTGATTTCTTTGTTACGAACGGCTTGAAAATTCAACATATTTTTTCCTTTGGCTGGCAACGAGTCAGTCATTGCGGCATGGATTGAGAAAATATTCCGGATTCGATTGTGCAAATATTTCTGTTTACGCCCAAATCTTACCCGGATTTTGCATCCCGTGCGGAAAATCGGTAAACTGACTTTGGGAAGGCCCCGACGGTAAAATTACACGGAACTGTTGGATTTGTTCTCACTTTGAAATTTCGCGGTATCATTAATCCAAGCAATCCCTCAAAAAATGGAGGCTAAAATGCAGCCAGAACTGACTGAAAAAATCCTGGAATTAATCCGCCGGACTTCGACCAACCTGCCCGCGGACGTGGAAGAACGCCTGCACGCCGCAGTGGAAAAAGAAACCCCCGGTTCGGCGGCACGCGGCGCGCTCGAGACGGTCATCAAAAACGTGGAACTCTCCCGCGCCCAATCCACACCGATTTGCCAGGATACCGGCACCCCGATTTTTTATGTCTACTACCCTGAAGGCTGGAGCACGCGCCAGTTGAAGGAACAAATCCGAAACGCGATGGTGCAGGCCACCAAGCTGAATTATATGCGGCCAAACGCCGTCGATGCCATTTACGACAAAAATAGTGGCAACAACCTGGGCGGCGAGGATTTCCCGTCTGTTCACTTTGAAGAAGTCGCGGGCGAGGCACTGACCATCGAGTTAATGCTCAAAGGCGGCGGCTGCGAAAACGTCGGGGCGCAGTATTCCCTGCCCGATAACCGGCTCGGCGCGGGACGGGATTTGGCCGGAGTGCGCAAAGTCGTGCTCGACGCCGTCCAAAAAGCGCAGGGACAGGGCTGCGCGCCGGGGATTTTGGGCGTTGCCATCGGCGGCGACCGCGGCTCATCCTATTACAAATCCAAGGAAGTTTTGTTCGATAAACTTGGCACGCGCAACGCCGATCCGAAACTGGCCGAACTGGAAGAACGCCTGACCAGCGAAGCCAATACACTCGGCATCGGCCCGATGGGCTTTGGCGGCGAGACAACCGTGATTGACACCAAAATCGTCGGGATGCACCGCCTGCCCGCTTCGTTTTTCGTTTCGGTTTCTTATATGTGCTGGGCCTATCGCCGCCGCAAAATGACGGTGAAGGGCGAAGTTGTTGATTACGATTAATGGGCAGCGGCGCGGCGAATCGACGTTTTCGTTCGGCGCGAGCCTCAGGAGATGAAATCATGCGAGAAATCAATATCCCCATCAGCGATGAAACCATCCGCGAGTTGAAAGTTGGCGAGCCGGTCTTATTGAGCGGCATCATGGTCACCGGGCGCGACGCCGCGCACAAATGGATGATCGAGACTTTCATCAAGCAAACCCGCGCCCCACAGGGCGATGACCTGCAAGCCTACGACGAGCTCAAGAAACTGCTCAACGGCAGTGTCATCTATCACTGCGGACCGGTGGTGGCCGGATTGGACACCAAGGAATACCGTTTCGTCGCCGCCGGGCCGACCACATCCATCCGCGAGGAGCCGTATCAGGCCGATGTGATGAAACATTTCAACGTGAAGGGCGTGATTGGCAAGGGCGGCATGGGCGCGAAAACGCTCAAAGGCTGCCAGGAAACCCCCGGCGTATATTTGCACGCCATCGGCGGAGCGGCCTCCTTTATCGCGCAGTCGGTCAAAAAAGTGTTGGGCGTCTACAAAATGGAATTTGGCGTGCCGGAAGCGCTGTGGGTGATCGAAGTGAAGGATTTCCCCGCGGTGGTGACGATGGACGCCCACGGCCAGAGTCAACATGCGGCCATTGACAGCAAATCCAGGCAGGTGCTGGATGAATTACTGGCAAAGCCTTATTAGCTCAGTTCAAAGCCTCTTGCGATAAGGTCAAGCGAATTATTTTCGCAGGAGGCTCTAATTTTTCACAACCCTGGCGCGGATTTTTCAGCCCGCTGGCTTGATCGGAACCCGTTCCCTCATGACCTGGTTTTTTGGCCGCTACAAATCATTGCTTTTTGCTCTCACCCTGGCGTTTGCCCTCGCAGTTGGCATTCGCTTTTATGATTTAACCGACCTGCCGCTGGATTTTGCCGCCACGCGCCAGTTGTTTTCCGCGCTCAAGGCGCGCGGCATGTACTATGCCATGCTGCCCACTGATTCTGAGATTCCCGCCTGGCAGCGCGAAATGGCCGTCCGGCAGTGGAAATCCATGCAAGAGATTGAGCCAACCGTCATCGAGTCGCTTACGGCGTTCACCTATCGCGTGGTTGGCGAACATTTGTGGATTGCACGAGTTTATTCCTCGCTGTTCTGGGTACTGGCCGGGATTTTTCTGTTTTTGCTGGCGCAGGAACTGGCTGGCCCATCCGGTGCGTTTATCTCGCTGCTTTTTTATCTTCTTCTTCCGTATGGGATTATTTCCAGCCGCGCTTTTCAGCCGGATTCGTTGATGGTGGCGCTGATCGTCGCCGGGATTTGGGCCACCTTCCGCTGGACGAATGCGCGCACTTGGAAGTGGGCGCTGGCTGCCGGGATTTTGAACGGGCTGGCAATTTTCGTCAAAAACGTGGCGGTTTTTCCGCTGGCTTTTGCGGCGATCGCCCTGGTGCTTGAATTTGGACTGGTGAAGTCTCTCAAGGACAAGCAAATCTGGGCGCTGGCGGGCCTTTCCATTTTGCCGACGGCGATTTACAGTATTTATGGCTTGTTGATCGCCGGTTTTTTGGGACAACAATTCGCTTTTCGGTTTTTTCCACAGTTGTGGCCTGACCCGGCTTTTTATTTGCGCTGGAAGGGCCAGATCGAATCGGTAATCGGTTTCGGAGCTTTTGCGGTGGCCATGGCGGGTGTGTTTGTCGCCAAAAGACGCGGAATGGCGCTTTTAACGGGCTTGTTCGCGGGGTATTTCGTCTTTGGCATGACTTTCGCTTATCACATCATCTCGCACGATTATTACCAGATGATGCTGATTCCGATCGTGGCGCTGGGATTGGCTCCAGTGGCAGAAACGCTGTTCGAAACGGCGAACCGGCTGCGGGGCGGCTGGTTCGCGCGGATCAGCCTGGCAGCCTTGATTACGCTGGTCGCGTTCATCCAAATTTGGAACGTGCGGGTGGAACTCGCCCGCAATGATTGGCGCCAGGAACCTGAATTCTGGTCGGCGCTGGGCGAAAAGCTCGGCCACGATGGCCCGGTGTTGACAGTTGCGCAGGATTACGGCTACCGGCTGGCGTACTGGGGCTGGCAGGAGGTCGATTCGTGGTACGATTCTGGCGATTTGACGCTGCGCGCGCTGGATGGCCGTCAAATAGACGTGATGCAGCGTTTTCAGGAACAGGCGCAGGGCAAACATTTCTTGGTGGTGACGCAATCTGCCAAATTTGAAGAACAGGCTGAGATTAAAGAGTTCGTGGAGAAGACTTACCCGGTTTTTGACGAAGGCTCCGGCTACATCGTTTATGACTTGCAACATCCTTTTATCAGGTAAATGGAAGGTTTTATGCGCGTTTCAATCGTGACACCCTCCTTCAACCAGGCCCGCTACATCGAGACAACCATCCGCTCGGTGCTGGATCAGGATTACCCGTCGCTTGAGTACATTATTGTGGACGGCGGCTCAACCGACGGCTCGGTGGACGTAATTGAGCGCCATACCGATAAACTGGCCTGGTGGGTTTCTGAAAAAGATAACGGGCAGACCGATGCGCTCAACAAGGGTTTTGCGCGCGCCCAGGGCGATATTCTAGCCTGGCTCAACTCGGACGACACCTATCAACCGGGCGCAATCGCCGCGGCGGTCAAATACCTGGAGGAGCATCCCGAAGTTGGCATGGTGTACGCCAATACCAATTTCATCGACGATAACGGGCGCGCGATTGGCCTGTTCCCCGCGGCGCAGACGGATTTACGCCGGTTGCGGCAGGGCTACGTTCACATTCCGCAGCAGGCGGCCTTTTTCCGCGCCGAGTTGTGGCGGCAGGTCGGTCCGCTCGACCCCGATTTTTACTTTGCGATGGATTACGATCTGTGGGTGCGGCTGGCGCGGCTGGCGCCGTTCGCCTATCTCGCGGATCAGACCTGGGCCAATTTCCGCCTGCACAACAGCGGAAAAACCATCGCGGCGGATGACCGCTGCTGGCCCGAAATGCTCAAAGTCCATTACCGCGATGGCGGCTCGTTTTTTGCGCCGATTGTGGCCAAATATTACCTGCGCAAACTGATCGCGCCACTGTTGAACTGGCGGCGCCAGCAAAAGATGCAGAAATTCGCGCAATAAACCATGAAAACTTTCCTTTCCGCCCCGACCATTGACGATTTCATCCGCCTGCTGCGCGCCTGGCGCTTTTGGGTTTTGGGCGCGCTGGCTGGCGCGCTGCTGGGCATGGCAGTCTATGCCATTTTCCCGCCTGATTTCCGCGCCCGCGCCACCGTGGTGGTCAGCTTCAACATGGAAAAGGCCTGGCCGGTCAATTCTGACAAGGAGTTGTTCTACTACCTGGAACGCGAATCCCGCAAGGTGGAGGAAGTGGCCTGGGCGGATGAAACCCTGCAGCAAGTGGCGGATCAAACAGGATTCGGCCTGTCCGAATTGCGTTCCGGCAAACTGGAACTCAGTCAGCCCAAGGATGGCGGCTGGCATTTTTACGCCAGCGACCCGGATGCCGCCATCGCCGCCAAACTTGCTTCGGCCTGGGCTGAAACCTTTACCGGCAAAATCCGCACCGGGATAGTAACCGCCGTCCAGTTGGACGCTGCCCGCAAAGCGCTCGCATCCAATCCGGGCGACAAGGACGCCCAAGCCATCGTCAGCCAGTTGGAAGGCAAATCGCTGGCGATCACGCCCGAACTGCAAATTTCACTTTCCCAGAGCCAGGATTTACCCGCCGCGCGCAAATCCGGTTTTGGGACGTATGCGCTGGCTAGCGCAGGGATTTTGCTGGCCCTGGGCGCTTTGCTGATTTTGTTTTTCAATCAGAAAGACCTTGCCGCATAGCAGGTTTTCCGTTTTGCGGAAACCCTGACACAAACCACTTATGCCTCGCTTTTCCCTTTCAGCGCTTTCCCGCTCGCTCTGGGCACTCGTTCTGGTGACTCTTCCGGTCACCAGTTTTCGCTATCTGCCCTTTATGGGCGCGGGGACGACGGTGCGCCCGCTGGCGCTCTATCCGCTGGCGATTTTGCTGCCAGTTTTGCTGATCCAGATCAAACGCGGCGAGATCAAACGTCCCTGGCCGGGCGCGTTGACCATTTTGCTGGCTTTTCTACTGGCGGCCCTGGCTGCGACCGCCTTTGGCGCAACGCTCGCTCCGATCGAACTGCGCGGCGTCGATTTTTATGACCGCGCTCTGCGCGCCATCATCACGCTGGTCATCGGCCTGTCGTTTTTCATCGCCGCCGTTTGGATGAACCAATCCGAGGCTGATTTGAAATTCTCGGTCAGGTGGCTGCTGCTCGGCCTGGTCTTTGACCTGTTGTGGGGTGCGGTGCAATTTTTCGGCTTGAACAGCGGCCACCGGCAGCAATTATTGAAAATTCAGCAGTTGTTTTCGGTACGCGGACTGGTCAAGAACAAGCGCATTTCCGGGTTTGCGTATGAGCCATCCTGGCTGGCAGGACAAATCGCCACGTTGTATTTGCCCTGGCTGGTGGCAGGACTGTTGATGCGCTACCGCGTCTTTTCCAGCGCGAAACTGTCGGTGCTGAAATGGCTTGAGCCGCTGCTGCTGCTAGCGGCGCTAGCGGGTGTGCTGATGACTTATTCGCGCTCGGGGCTGTTTGTCGTCGGTTTGGCGGGAGTTGTCACATTTGCGTTGACCGGCGGCGAAACGGTATCCGCTTTCAAAAGCTGGTTTTTGGCGGGTTTCCGCCCGGATGAAGCAAAAAGCCGCTGGTCAACCATACAGGCTACGGGAAGTCGCGTCGTTTTGCTCATTTTGGTGGTGGCCATTTTGGCGGGCGTATCCGTTTTTTTGGCGGATAAAGGCTATATCGCCACCTTTTTTAAATCCGAAAAGACGAATTTGTTTGAATATGCCGTGGATGTGTATCTCGGCCCGCGCCTGGCGTATGCCACGGCGGCCCTGACTGGCTTTCAGGCGCATCCGCTGACTGGAACCGGGCTGGGGGCAAGCGGTTTCTGGATTTATCAAAATATGCCGGATTGGGTGCTGGCGGGTGTGCCGGAGATTTCCGAGCAGATGGCGCCGAGCTCCAACCTGTATCCGAATCCGAAAAACTTGTATGTGCGCCTGCTGACGGAAACCGGGCTGATTGGATTTGCGCTGTTTATGGTGTTTTACCTGGCCCTTTTTGCGGAGGCTTTGAGCCTGCTGCGTGGTTCTGACGCGTCGCGCTGGCTGGCGGCCGCCGGGATTTTTGCGCTGGCGGCGGTGGTATTGATGGGCGTTTCGCAAGATTCGTTTGCGATGCCCGAGATGTGGCTGAATTTGGGGATGCTGGCGGGTGCGCGTGGTTTCTTTATGCGGCAAAGTAGATAGGTAAACACGTAGTCAGGTAGACAGGTAGCCGAGGGTGTTTGACCAATGCTTTGTACCAAAAGAAGATACTTTTCCCTGCACCTTGGCCCCCGATGTGCAGGGGGGTGGCAACCTGGCGGTAAGGTTTTAAACGCAATGCACAAAATTTACCTTTTGGAGATTTTTTCATGATTATTCTGGCTGTTGGGATGCCGCGCGCTGGCTCAGGCTGGCACTATAACCTGGTACATGATCTGATGGAAACCACCGGCTGTGACGATGCGCGGGACATTCGGGCAAAGTTTGGGCTGGAAAAGATTCTCACCGAGGTCAACTGCAATATCGGCGTATTGAGCGCGCGACGGCTGATCATGGTGACCCGTCCGGCGCTGATGGGACATACCTTCGTCATCAAGGCCCATTCCGCGCCGACAGTTTGGGCGCGCGCCCTGATTCAAGGCGGAATTATGCGCGCCACCTACATTTACCGTGATCCGCGCGACGCGATGCTTTCAGCCTTCGACTACGGCAAACGCGTGCTCGAAAAGCAAGGCCGCCCGAATGCCTTTTCACACCTGACAGACTTCCAAAAAACGATGGACTTTTTCACCGAATATGTCCAGGGCTGGGAAAAGTGGATGCAAGTTCCCGGCGCGTTGAAGGCGCGCTACGAGGATTTACTTCAGGATTACGAGGCCGAATCTGGAAAATTGGTGCGCTTTTTGGGCGTCAATCCATCCGATGAAGCGGTGAAAGCGGTCGTCGAGAAATATCGTCCCGGCGGACAGGTGCAGGGCCAACAGGGCACGCATTTTTTTAAGGGCCAGGTTGGCCGTTTTCGGGAACGTTACTCGGCAGAAGAGCAGAAGCAGTTGGCCGAGAAGTTTGGTCCGTATTTACTCAAAATGGGCTATGAGATTTAAGCGTTTGCGCTTTGAAACCCGCCACCTTACACAGAAAACCAGGCTAACCTTGAAGGTTGGTGGTTCAAACTTGCCGGTTTAGACGTCAGGCGGTACCAAATATTTCCGAAAAACGAGTTGCTCTCCCTCACCATGCAAATTCTAGGTTATCATTAATTTCATGTATCGTTCAGATTCTCCCTATCTCGTCGATTGGTACGTCATTTCTCTGCGCTGGCTGGTCATCGTTGGAACGACCGCCGCGCTGGGATTCAACGGGAGTCTCTGGTCAGTAAACAGCATTTTGCTGGTTGTGCTGACGGGCTGGAATATCAGTCTGCTGTGGCTGGCGACCCAAAGCCGCCGCTTGAAATTCCACCGTCAAATCAGCATTGCTGTAGATTTGGGCCTGGCGGCGCTGTCGTTCTGGTTGGCCGGTAGTCTGTTCAGCCCGGCAGCCTTCATGCTGGCGCTGCCGCTGTTCAGCGCCGGGTTGTACTTCAACACGCTGGGCGGGCTATCCGCGGCGGGCGTCATCATCCTGCTCGAAATTGCGGATTTTCTCATTCGCGGCGACAACATTTTTGTGACGGGTTTGGGCGCACTGGTCACGCTGGCATTGGGCGGCACTTTCGGGTTTATCAGCCAGCAAGCTTACAATCAATTACAAGAAGACCGAAAAAGACAACTCGCCAGCCGGGATAAACAACAAAAGGTGGATACCGACCGGCTGCGCGCGATTTACAACATGTCATCGGCCCTGACGGCCACGCTCAGCTATCAGCGGGTGCTCGATACCGCACTCGACCTGAGCGCAAACGCCCTGCACGTCGAAGACATCGACCCGCGCCAAAAAACCGTCCCGGCCGATGCCGGGCTTTCCAGCGCGGTCCTGTTGTTTAAAGGCGAAGAACTGATGGTCGGCTCAGCCCGCCGCTTCACCCAATCCGATTTACGCGCCTCCTTCCCCGCCAAAGAGGGGATTCTGGCAAAAATCATCGAAGAAGGCGAACCGGCAGTCACCGGCAGCCTGGCGAATGACCCGGAACTGGGCCGCGTAATCGGCTTTTCACAGTGTCAATCTTTTTACTGCCTGCCAATGCGCAGCGGATTAAGTGTGTACGGGGCGATGATCTTTGGGCATCCCACCCCCGGCTACTTTTCCCGCGAACGCTGCGATATCCTGGCAATTGTCGGACGCCAGGCGGTCATCGCCATCCAAAATGCGCGCCTGTATCAGGATCTGGCCGATGAAAAGGAACGCATGGTGGAAGTGCAGGAAGAAGCGCGCAAAAAACTGGCCCGCGACCTGCACGACGGTCCCACCCAATCCGTGGCGGCGATGGCGATGCGCGTCAGCCTGGCCCGGCGCATGCTTGAACGGGACCCAAAAGCCGCCGCCGAAGAACTGGAGAAAATCGAAGACCTGGCCCGGCGCACCACCAAGGAAATCCGTCACATGCTGTTCACCCTGCGCCCGCTCGTGCTCGAATCGCAGGGCTTGACGGCCGCGCTGCAGGCGAACGCTGAAAAAATGAAGGAAACTTACGGACAGGAAGTCATCATCCAGGTGGATGAAAAACTGGCCGGTCTGATCGAAATGGGAAAAAGCGGCGTCATCTTTTACATCGTGGAAGAAGCGGTGAACAACGCCCGCAAACATGCCAAAGCCCCGCACATCTGGGTGCGGCTGCGTCCGCTCCCCAAGCAACCGGATATCGCCTTCCTCGAAATCGCGGACGATGGTGAAGGTTTTGACGTGGCCGCCGTCAACAAGTCGTATGACAAACGCGGCAGCCTCGGCATGGTCAACCTGCGGGAACGCACTGAACTGGTCAATGGCATCTTGCGGATTGATTCCGCCCCCGGCAAAGGCGCCAAAATCCAGGTCTTCATCCCGCTCAGCGAGGACGCCGCCGACCTGCTGCATAATGCGCGCGAACAACAGCAAAAACAGCCCGCCGACAGCGGAAAAGTAAAGTAAAATACGCCCGTTTTCATCTCGGGCTTTTTGCTCCCCAAAGGAAATATGCCACTTACAGCAGGAATGTATTATTTTGCCAGCGGCGAAGAGAACTGGACACGCCCGGCGGTCATTTTGATTCACGGCGCGGGCGGCAATCATCTCTATTGGCCCGCCGAAATCCGTCGCATGCAAGGCCAGCGAATTTACGCGCTTGACCTGCCCGGTCACGGCAAATCCGAGGGAATTGGCCGCCAGTCGATTGTGGCCTATGCCCGCTGCGTGCTCGATTTTATGGATGCGCTCAAAATCCGCAAAGCCATCATTATCGGTCACTCGATGGGCGGCGCAGTTGCGCTCTGGCTGGGCATCCACTCCCCCAGCCGCGTCCTTGGCCTCGTGCTGATTGGAACCGGTCCCCGCTTGCGGGTTTCCCCCGAGCTGCTCTCCAACTCATCCATCGAAGCCACGCTGCCGCTGGCCATCCAAACCACCGTCGACTGGGCTTTTGGCCCCCATACCGATCCGCGCACCAAAGAACTGGCCGCTCACCGCATGGCCGAAATCCGCTATTCAGTGCTGCACGGCGACTTCCTGGCCTGCGAGGCCTTCGATGAAACCAGCCTGTTGGGCCGCGCCAAAGCGCCCACGCTCATCATTTGCGGCGCGGAAGACAAAATGACCCCGGTCCGTTATTCCCAGGCCATTCACGGCCGCATAAAAAAATCCCTGCTCCGCATTATTGACGGAGCAGGGCACATGGCCATGCTGGAACAACCTTCGGTGGTATCCACCATCTTGCTGTTATTTTTGGAGAGCATCACCTATCAGCCTGGATCAGCAGGCTAAATTCCCAGCAACTTTTGCAGCAAAGGCAAAGCAGCTTTAACCGCCAGGGCGCGATGACTCAGGCGGTTTTTTTCATCCATGGATAACTGCGCCATGGTCAAATTCATCTCGGGGATAAAGAAAATCGGATCATAGCCGAAGCCGTTCCCGCCACGCTCATCAGGGATAATCTCCCCGTAGCAATTCCCGTCCGCAAAAAGCACCTGACCATCCGGCTCCCCAATGGCGACGGTGGCATGGAAATGCGCCGTCCACGGGCGCGGCTTGCCGGACAGGTTTTTGAGCATGTAAGCGCGCCGGTCGGCATCCGTAGCCTTCGGCAGCGGAGAATAGCGCGCCGAATGCAACCCCGGGGCGCCGCCCAACGCATCCACTTCAAGGCCAGAGTCATCTGCCAGGGAAAATAACCCGCTGGCCTTGCTGTACGCAACCGCCTTCTTCCCGGCATTCTCGACATAAGTCAGGCCATCTTCTTCGACTTCGATTTCGAGCCCAATGTCTGCCGGAGTCACCAGTTCCACGTCCAATCCTGCGAGCAGCGATTGGAATTCTTTGACTTTTCCGCGATTGCCGGTAGCGATGAGTAATTTCTGCATGTGAATATTTCTCCCGAACTTCAGGTTATTTTTGGATTTGTTCCGCCGCCCAGTGAGCATGCTCCCGCACAAGCGATTCATCATCCTTTTGAGCCTGCTCCAGCGCCGACAACAACTCCGTTTTTCCGCTGTTCCCGGCGGCGACAGCGATATTGCGCAAATATCCACGCCGTTTGGCGCGTTTGACCGGGCTGTCTTTAAACTTTTGGTTAAAGCCCTGCGGCGTCAGTGTCAATTCTTCTGCCAGATCGGGTTTCTGCAAACCCGGGCGCGGCGCAAAAGCCGCATCTCCATCCGCGGGCGCAAAGCGAATATTCCACGGACAAACCAGCTGACAAATGTCACAGCCAAAAGCCCATTCACCCATCAGCGGGCGCAAATCGACGGGGATTTCAGCCTTGTTTTCGATGGTCAGGTACGAGATACAGCGACGGGCGTCCAGCGTTCGATCCGGTAAAATGCAATGCGTAGGACAGGCTTCGCTACAACGCGTGCAGCTGCCACACTGGTCGGTGACGAACGGTTCGTCGGGCGGCAGATCAATTCCCAGCAAGATTTCTGACAGGAAAAAGTAAGAACCACGCTGCGGATTGATCAGGCAGGAATTCTTGCCAACCCAGCCCAAACCGGCGCGCATGGCAAGCTCGCGCTCCAAAATCGGACCAGTATCCGTGTACCAGCGATTGGGCACGGCATGACCGACCAGTTCCTCGAGAAAACTGACCAGCGCCTGCATCCGCTCGGGCAAAACCAGATGATAATCGCGGCCCCAGGCGTAGGCGGCAACCCGTCCCGAAGCAGGCGGCGCGTTTATCGGTGGGGCGGCTCGCGGGTTGGAATAGGGCGTCCCCAAAACGAGAATGGAACGACAGTCGGGCAGAATCAGGCGCGGGTCGGCGCGGCACTCAACGGCGCGTTCATCCGCCAGATAAGACATTTCCGCATGACGACCGGCTGCGAGCCAGCGCCGATAATGTTCGATCTGATTGGATGGATGGGGCAAGGCAAGGCCCGCCAGCGTAAACCCAAGCTGGCGGGCTTTTTGTTTTAACTCAAGGGCCAATTGCCCGGACGTCATGGCACAACAATTACCACTGAAAATCTTTCGCCAAAAGCGAAACCGTTATTATTGAACAGGCGCCAATAGCCATTGTATGTGCCCGCTTTTTCAGGCGCTTTCAACTTGACAGAGATTTCAGCATCTGCGCCCGGCGCAACGGCAGCAGTGAGGGCCGTGGATTGTCCGCTCAGTTTTTCGCCGTGTGACCAGCGAATCTGATAACCAACATTCCAGGCGCAGGTGCCGGTGTTTTTGACTTTCCAGGTCTTGATAAATTCTTGCCCGGGGGTCATAGTCGTCCCATCCGGCACCGAGGCGTCATTGATGAACGCCGAGTCGTCGCACTGGGGCGGCGTGACGGTGACATTCGGCGTGGCTGTTTCGGTGGGAACCGGTACCAAAGTGTCGGTGGGAACGAGAGTCAGCGTCGGTTGGGCGAGCGCGGTTTGGGTGATACCGGCGACTACTGTTTGCACAGCGGCGGTTTGCAGGGCATTGATATCCACCGGAGTGGCGCTCGGTTCGACGGCTGCACTGGATGAGCAGGCGGTGAGCAAAACAACGATCAACAGTATGGAAGCATAATTGACTGTCTTCATAGGAACACCTTTACAGTAAGGTTCAGGGATGGGTTTCAGTATATGGATAAATTCAATATCATTATATACCGCAAACTGGGGCGTAACAACAAAGAACCCCCGCTCTACAGAAATAGAGCGGGGGTTCTTAAGAACTATCCGTCTATTTCACAACTTTGATAAATACCGTGAAGTCACCGCCAAAGATTTTCCCTTGATCGTCGATCATGCTCCAGTGGGCGACGTAATCACCGGGCTGAACAGGGGCGCGCATGGAGACGCCCAAATCGACAGTACCGCCTGATCCCACCTTTTGATCGCCATTGGAGAAGTAAATAGGGTATGCGCCCATGGATGGTCCGGCCCAGATGGTCAGGCCATAACCTTGATCCCAGGGACAGAATCCAGTGTTTTGGATACGCCAAACTTTATAGAATTTTTCGTAAGGCTTTAACACCGTGCCATCCGGAATGGTAATATCCGCAATGAATTGTGAATTTAAGCAAGCCGGGCCGGAATTTGCTCCCGACGCCGCTGCTGCGCCAATCGGTGTCAGGCTGGGAACGGCGGTCACCGTGAGACCGCCAACCACTGCAGGAGTGGGGGTGACTGTTACAGTCCCCTCGAGCACAACGGCCGGAGTGCTGCCAGCCGCAGCCTGGGTTGGCGCTTCAGTCGTCGGAGGTGCAGCCAGGGTTTGGGTGGGAGCAGAAGTTGGAGAAGCCTGTCCGGCAATTTGTGTCAATTGGACAAAGGCGGTCGCCGCCGCCGAGGTCATAACAGCGTTGACATCCACAGCGGTGGGCGTGGGTTGGGTGGCCTGCCCAAGCCCGCAACCACTGAGCGCGACCATGGCCACAAGCGCCAATACAATTTGAATTGGTTTGGAAAAACGATTCATACTTCCTCCAGATTTATCATCTGCGTGATGAGCGCAAATTCTTAATGATACAATTTCTATTATATCTTAAGCCCAGCCGGGGCTAAATAATCTGGAACGAACCAGATCTTCAGCAAGTCTTGCCATTTTGTCGGGATAGTCATGGGTAGAAGCCGATCAGGATTGTTCAAAAATTTAGTTGTTTTTTTTGTTTCTGTCGTTGCGCTAACCCTGGGCTATTATCAAAACGAGTGGCATGCGGCCGGAAAAAAATGGTTCATCGAATGGCAAAAAAAACATGAACACGTTATCGTGGCGCGCCTGGTCCAATCGCGGCAGACGGGCGTCTTTTCGTATGGCGCGCTGCCCGGATTCGGCGATATCACCACCTGGGACGTGAACGACTCGGTCATCGAACACGAATATGACTTTTTTGCAAATGGCGGGCAATTCAAAGCTTACTGGACCTATGATTCTGACCCCGCTCTGCAAAGCATCCCCTTTAGCCTGTTGGAACGCTTTGCTGGTCTCGCGCCAGCCACCGATCTCAAGCTCTTTCGACTTTCAGAAGCAATCCTGGCGGCCACGGTGTTGGGCTTTTTTTTAATCTGGATTTTGGGCCAATTCGGGCTGACGGCGGCGCTCGTCACCCTGGCATTTATGCTCGCCTCGGAATGGTTGACGCTCTTCGGGGCAAATTTCTACTGGAATCTTTGGGCTTTTTACCTACCGCTGACAGCTTTTTCCTTCTACCTGCAGCGTTCATCCAAAAACGGGCATTATCGCAGCCACGATGTTTTTCTGCTGCTGGCAGGGACGATGCTGGTCAAATGCCTGGTCACCGGCTTTGAGTTTATCAGCACGGCGCTCGTCATGCCTTTTACGGCAATGTTTTATTACGCTCTGCGCGATCGCTGGGCTTGGAAGGTTTTCCTGCGCCGGTTTCTCTCTGCTGCACTCAGCGCACTGACTGGAGCAATCGTCGCGCTGGCGGTTCTTTCTGCCCAAATCAGCTCCGTCTTGGGCGGATGGAACCCGGCGCTGCAATTCATCATGCACACTTTTGGCAAACGCTCCTTTGGCGACCCGGCCAATTACAGCGGCATCGAAGCGCAAAGCCTGACTACCAATCTTTTTTCCGTGCTTGAGATCTATTGGAGCGGACGAGCGCTCAACCTGAACAGTGTTTTGCACATCAACATGCCGGGCTTTGAGATCACCTACTCACAGATTTTCGCGCTATTCGCGCTGTTTACGTTGCTGTTTTTGCTGCGCGACCGTTTCTTTGGCGGATTTCCACAACAGAAAACGGCTTATGCGCTGGTCGTTACGACCTGGCTCTCGGCCCTGGCTCCGCTTTCATGGTTTGTGCTGTTCAAGGCGCACTCCTACATCCACACGCAAATGAATTTCATCATCTGGCAGATGCCGTTTACGTTGTTTGGCTTTGCGTTGTGCGGATTTGTGCTCGCAAACCTGTTTCGGCGCACTGGTGCGGATGAATAAACGGCCTTTTCAGGCCGTTTATGTTATTTCGTCACTTTTACGCGCATCACATGCCGCTTTTGCCCACCAAATTTATATTTATAATCTTCGTCGCCGCGCAGAAAATCGAATTCAGCGCGTTTGTTTTGATTGGCCCATTCGAGCAGATAGCCCAACAACACCCAGCCAACCGATAAATCCATGAAGCGCCGGTCGAGGCCGGAGTTGTAGACCCAGATTTTATTGTCGTAATCAAAGTTGAGATAGCTGCAGGCTTTTTCGCCGTCCACTTCCAGGAAGGCCAATTGCAGGTACCCGGCGCGAAAAGCGGCATGGACGGAGGCTTTCATCTGTGAACGCATCACAGTCGTCAGGAAAGCGTCTTTTTCGGAGTCATGCGCCATCAGCGAGAGAAAATCGTCCATCTCGGAATCGAGTTTGCTCTCGTCATCGACAATGTACCAGCGCACGCCACGTCCACTCTCTTCAGCGCGGCGCATTTTTCGGCGGATTTCGTGCCGTTGTTTTTTGTCGATGCCTGACAGGTAGGTTTCAAAATCACCGGGCAAAGGAATGAATGGGGTAGGCTGATAAATTTCTTCAGCGTAGGTCCAGCCGCGTTTGACGGATTCGGCTTTCAGCGCGCTTAAGCTGGGAGAATTATCGGGCAGGTTGTATAAATCGAGCAGCGACCAGGTTGACGGATAGTTTTTGTCGATCCAATCGAGCAGGGCGGAGAGAAAGGCAGGGTATTGTTCCGCGCGGACGATTAAATCCAAATAATCGGAGATTTCAATACTTCCCAGCAGCATGAGCGCGGGTTGGCCATCGCGGTTGGTGGTCAAAAAAAAGGGCGCGATGCCCAGTAATTGGTCGTTTTCAGTGGCCATGATGACCGCCAATTGACCATCCTGCCATTCGCCACCGCCGCGCGTGCTCCACCAGGTGGAAAGGTATTCGTAGCGCAAAAACGGGGCGTTGGTCATGCCCATTTCGACCAGGGAATTCCAGGCCGGGGCGTAGCTTTCGAGTGTGTCAAAGGTTGTGTGAAGTTTAAATTCCATGTGTTTGTTCCCGAAAAGATTTTACCAGTATGTTCTTTGGTAGGCTGCTTGTGCTCAATAAGTCTAATACGTTTCAAACAGTGCAGACGCTTTCAGCGTGCGGAAAATAAAGAGACCAGTACCGCCGGCGCTGGTCTCTGATGGTTTCTTGTACGGTTTGGATGAATTCTCAGCTTTTTACCGCGTTGATGAAATCGGCCAGCAGGCCATAAGCGGTGGTGTGCGGACCAGGGTCAGATTCGATCAGGGTCAGGTCGCCCAAAACGTCGGTTTGAAACTGGACGATGGATGTGGTGCCTTCCACGCTGTAAAAAGGCGAGGTCATGGGGATCAATTCAGGCGCAACTTTGCCCTGGATGGTATTCCCATCGCGTTTGGCGGTGCAGATCAGTTTGTAGCGTTTGCCTTCGGCTTTCGCGGCGGCGATCATCTCGGGCGTGATGCCGCGGATGCCGGTGCGATCGATGCTGGCCGGTTTAACGGGGATATTCATCAGCACAGTTGCCAACGCCGCAATCTTGATGGCGGCGTCCCAGCCGTCAACGTCACCGGATGGGTCGGTTTCGGCAATGCCGATTTTTTGGGCGTATTTGACGGCTTCATCGAAAGGTTCGCCATTTTCCATGCGCGAAAGGATCAGGTTGGTGGTGGAGTTGAGAATGGCGCGGAAACCGGTCAACTGCGCGGCGGGCAGCGCACCGCGAAACAGGGAGAAAATTGGCGCGCCGTCCATCACGGCGGATTCGTGGAAGAACTGGCGTCCCTTGGCTTTGGCCAGCGCCTTGAGCTCGTGCCAGGCGTGGACTACCGGGCCCTTGTTGGCGGTGGCAACGTACATGCCCAATTCCAGCGCGGCGCGGATGTGATCGATGGCGGGCTGTCCGGTTTCGTAGTTGACCGGGCTGTTCTCAAACAAGACATCCGCGCCGGATTTTTGGATGAATTCGACTGAATCAGCGCTGGAAACGGTACTGAATTGTTCGAGCGATTGACCGGCCTTGACGGCTTCCAGCACTTTGGTCAGGTCAATGCCAGCGGGGTTGATGGCGCGTCCTTTGGAGCCTGTGGCGATGCCAGTCACGCTGAAGGTGATATCGTAGACTTCTTTGAGTTCAGCCTGTTTGCGCAGCAGCAGTTCAGCGGTGGCGCGGCCAACATTGCCAAATCCGAGCAGGGCAAGTTTATAGTGCATGTTTTTCTCCTGGATTGAGGGGATAAGGGAAAAGGATGATGACAGGGCCGGTGGAACGGATTCCGCGCGGCCCGCTTCTATCGACTCACAAGGGCGGATAGGGAAAGAACCGGCGGTCGACTGGCTGCAAGGGGTAGGTTTCCACGGCAAGCAGCAGCCCGGCGCGTTGGACGAGAGCGGCGAGCTCATCCACGTTGAGATAACGCGCCAGTTCAGCCTCAAGGGCTGCGGGGAGAGTAGTCAACTGCTGAATGGCGGTTAAATATTCAGGGGCGATGGGCTCTCCGGCGAAATCCCAAATCACAGTGCGGAGTTTGTCATCCACATTGAAGCACAGACCGTGATCGATGGCGTACAGGTGCCGGGTGGCTTTTTCAAAGAAGATATGGCTGCCCTTGCGATCGGCATTATTGGTGAGATGGTCAAACAGCGCAACCGGGCGCAGCTTGTCCTTATCTTCCGGTTTGAAGGTGAAGTAGTGGTAATTGGGATTGTATTCGATGAATTGTTGCAGGGAGCCGGGGCCAAACGGCCCGTCTTCGCGGAAGATGGTGTAAGGGACAAGCCCCCAGCCCAGCGCCTGGCTGATGTGGTATGCCGCCACTTCACGACCAGCCAGCGTGTTTTCGGGAAAATCCCAGAGCGGCTGCTCCCCTTTTTGGGGTTTATAGACTGCCTGGATTTCCTGACCATCATGGGTAACGGTGACGAGAAAAGTGTAATTAGACCCAAGGGTGAACTGTCCCTTGAGTTCGATCGAACCGGCGGCAAAAGCGTGGTGTAAAAATTCTTCGTCCATATACTTTAGACCCTAAAGGGAGAACCTTTAGGGTCGCGGTTGTCAGTGGCGGTAGCCGTTCTTTTTGGGACAGAAATGACCTTCAGGCTCCATCGGCTGGCTGCATTGCGGACAGGTGGGCCGCCCGCGTTGGACAACTTCCACTCCCCAGCGAGCCAGCGCGCGCGCCTGGGAGCGGCTGCACCAGTAACGAACAATCGCGGCGTCTTCGGGTTCGTCGCCATCCATCAATATTTCGCGGACGACGAGCACTAGCAGATCGCGTTCTTTGTCATAGCCCAGGCCAATTTCACCGGCGCGAAAAACCGGTTCGAGCGGCGGAGTAATCCGCATCTGCTCATCCACAAAATCAGCGGAAGCTTCGAGCAAATCCGGGTTTTGCTGGGAAAGCTGCGCCAGGAATTGTTCAATCCCCACCGAGAGCGATTGCAGCTGGATTTTTTCAATAATTACCGTGATCGTGCGGGCCGCCTGAAAGGCTTGTAAATAAAAAACTCGCTGACCGGGCGCACCAATGGCATCAGCGGTAATGTGTTCGCAGGGATCGACATCAATTTCGAAGCGTGGCATACAGGTTTCCTTGTAATAATTCAGAGCGAGTATACCAGAAATTAGATTGTCGGGTTGCGCCAGCCTTTCCATGACAGGCGGGCGGTATAATCGAGGAAATCCTTCGCCAAGGAGAGGAGTTCGAATGTACGAACGCAAAAAGCTTGCGGAGTTAAACGATTCACTCACACTTTGGGAACAAAACAACCTGAAACAGGCGCTTTCTGCGCTGCCAGAACGCAGGGACCAGTTTCTCACCACGTCATCAGAACCGATAAATCGTCTTTACACCCCGGCCGACGTTGCGGATTTGGATTACGAGCAAGACCTGGGCCAGCCCGGCGAGTATCCCTACACGCGCGGGGTACATGCCACGTTGCACCGCAGCAAACTCTGGACAATGCGCATGTTCGCCGGGTTTGGCACCGCGGAGGAAACCAATACCCGCTTCAAATACCTGCTCAGCCAGGGCCAAACCGGCCTGTCGATTGCCTTCGACCTGGCCACACTGATGGGGTACGATTCTGACGCGCCCGCAGCTGAAGGGGAATTTGGCAAATGCGGCGTGGCGGTTTCGTCGCTAAAAGATATGGAAATCCTGCTGGAGGGAATCCCGCTCGATAAGGTTTCCACCAGCATGACCATCAACTCCCCCGCCGCCATCATCTGGGCCATGTACATCGCCGCCGCTGAGAAGCAGGGCGTGCGCCCGGAACAGCTGCGCGGCACCACGCAAAACGACATCCTGAAAGAATTCATCGCCCAAAAAGAATATATTTTCCCACCCGAACCATCCATGCGGCTGGTAACGGATACGATTGAATTTGGCACCACCACCCTGCCGCAGTGGAACACCATCTCGATCAGCGGCTACCATATCCGCGAGGCCGGTTCGACCGCCGCGCAGGAACTGGCCTTCACCCTGGCGGACGGCATGGAATATGTGCGCTGGGGCATTCAGCGCGGCCTGGATGTGGACGAATTCGCACCGCGCCTGTCCTTCTTCTTCAACGCGCATAATGATTTCTTCGAGGAAATCGCCAAATACCGCGCCGCGCGCCGCATTTGGGCGCGTGAAATGAAAGAGACTTTCGGCGCAAAAAATCCGCGCTCATGGATTTTACGCTTCCACACCCAGACGGCTGGGGTTTCGCTGACCGCCCAACAGCCAGAAAACAACGTTGTCCGCGTAGCGCTGCAGGCACTGGCCGCCGTGCTGGGCGGCACACAATCCTTGCACACCAACAGCCTCGACGAAGCGCTGGCACTGCCATCCGAGCACGCGGTCACGATTGCCCTGCGCACCCAGCAAATCATCGCCGAAGAATCGGGCGTAACCAACACCGTCGACCCGTTGGGCGGCTCATTCTTTGTCGAAGCGCAGACCAATCACATCGAAGCGCAGGCCTATGATTATTTCCGGCGTATCGAAAGCCTCGGCGGCGTGCTGCCAGCCATCGAAAAAGGCTTTTTCCAGAGCGAAATCTCAGACGCGGCCTATCGCTACCAGCGCGAAATCGACTCAGGCCTGCGGAAAATTGTCGGGGTGAATGCTTACGCCGAGGAGAAAGCCCCCTCCATCCCGATCCTGGCGATGGATCCACAAGGGTATGAGCGCCAGGTGGCACGCCTAAAGGAAGTACGCGCCACGCGTGACTCGGGACGAGTGGGCCAAGCGCTCGACCATCTGCGTCTGGCTTGCGCCGGGACGCAAAATACCATGCCAGCCATTCTGGATGCCGTACGCGCCTACTGCACACTGGGCGAAATGATCGATGTGATGCGCAAGGAACTTGGCACTTACGAGGAACCCACCTGGATTTAGGGTTGCTCAGGCAGAAGCAATAAAAAAGTCCTCCCTGCGGAGGACTTTTTACTTTTTACTTTCACCTGATTACTTATCCCTTTTCCTACCCGACTTCCCGTCTGACAGAATAACTGTCAAAATCCCGGGCAACCACCGCATTCGGGAAAATGGATTGGGCCTCGGCCAGAACATCCTTTTCACGATAACGCCGCGAAATATGCGTGAGAATCAACTGTTTCACACCAGCTTTGACCGCCAGTTCCGCCGCGCCTTTGGCCGTCATGTGCGCAAACTGGCGCGCCATATCGGCTTCTTCGTCCAGGTAGGTGGATTCTATCACCAGCGCATCCGCGCCCAACGCATGCTGGAGCAAGTCATCGGTGCGTCCGGTATCACCCACCACCATCAGCTTGGTACCACGCACAAACGGCCCGAGCACGTCCTCGGGAGAGATGATCCGGCCATCGGCCAGGGTGACGGATTGACCCTCCACCAGTTGTCGCCGCTCGGGACCAAAAGGGACACCCAATTCCGTGGCTGTTTCCGGCAAAAATGGACGGCGCGCTTTTTCCTCGAACATATAGCCGAGACAATCCGGCCCGCGATGAGTTACCGGAAAGGCCGTGACGGAGAAATCGTCCGTTTCAAACAGCACGCCGGGACCGATTTCGCGATAGTGCAGCAGCATGGGTGGATTGGCGCCGCGCAGCACCACGTCATTAATCAGCGTGCGAACACGCTCGATGGCGTTCTTGCCGCCGAAAATTTCCAGCTGCTCGATGGCTTCCCAGCGCATGAAGGTGGACATCAATCCACCCAGGCCGAGAATATGATCGAGATGACCGTGCGTGAGCAGGATACGGTTGAGCTGCTTGAACCCAATCCCCGATTGCAAAATCTGGCGCTGCGTGCCTTCGCCGCAGTCGATCAGGAAACGGTATTCATCGTGTTTCACGATTTGCGCTGAAAGGCCACGCCGGGCCGATGGGGCAGAGGCAGAAGTACCTAGAAAAAGAATTTCAAACACGGATAAATCCTTCCGGGCTGCCGGACAACTGATTTCAGCGTCGCGGTGCGAATGAGTCGGGTTATTTTACCCCAAACCGCTGGCGTTCCTTGCCCAGCGATTCGATTTGCTGTATAGTGAAGTGCAAAGCATACCACCCTCCTGCACTTCGGGGGGCCATATTCGTTGCTCACTTTCCCGGCAGAATCACCGGGCAGTTGAAAAGGCCGCCATTTCCTCAGCCCGGCTCGATATGCTATAATGAAAATATGTTCTACTTTAGAGCATTTCAGCAGTTTCCATTCAGCCAAAAACCATCCTTCCCATGCCATTAAAAATACCGTTTTCCAAATCAACGCCCCCGCCCGCCAAGGGCAAAACCGCCCACAAAAAGGACGATAAAAAACCGGTCAGCAAGCCGCCGGTCAAGACCGCCGCACCTGCCGTAAAAAAACCGGCCGGAAAACATGTCGCGCCGCCGCCACCCCCACCGCCGCTGTTCGACATTTCCGCCGAGCGCAAACTCGACATCTTGGGTATCGTCCTGGCGCTGAGCGGTTTGGTCATCATCCTGGCGCTGGTCTCGTTAAGCCGCAGTTCCGTCACCGGAACGCTCCTCGGCGTGCTGGATTTTCTTCTGGGCTACGGCGCTTACCTTTTGCCATTCGCGCTGATCGGGTTCGGCGGCTGGCTTGTGCTGCGCAAAATCGACCGCATCCCGCCCATTTCGGTGGAGCGCGTCTCGGGTATGCTCTTCCTGCTGCTCTTTATCATCACTGCCATCCAACTCGCCACGGACAATGGCGGCTGGGTCGGCAGCCTGTTTTATCGCATCCTTTCCACCAACCTGGGCTGGGGCGGCACACTGGTGGCCTTGCTGGCCTGGCTGCTAATCGCGCTGACCATGTCCTTCGATGTAACCGTGCCAGAATTAGTGGGGAAATTGGAGCCTTTTCTGACCGCTTTGAGCAAATTCTGGACGATAATCTTTGCCCCGCTGCAAAATCGTCTCGGCGGACAAAACTCCCCGGAAATTGCTCCCGTTGAAGATGGCTTTCTACCGCTGAATCATCCCACCGCCGCCCCAACGGAATCCAGCGCCCCCACCATCAACGCGGAAATTGGCATTCCCGTCACAAACCCGGTCAAACAAATTGCCTGGGTACTGCCCAATATTACGGAAATTCTGGAAACCAACAATACCCCTTCCGTAAACGAAGAATTCGTCGAGGCGCGCGGACGGCTGATCGAGGAAACTCTGGCATCTTTTGGCGCGCCCGCCCAGGTGGTTCAAATCAGCAAGGGCCCGACCATCACCCAATTCGGCGTGGAACCGCTCTTCGTGGAATCGCGCGCCGGTCGCACGCGCGTGCGCGTCAGCAAAATCGTCTCGCTTTCAGATGATCTGGCGCTGGCACTGGCCGCGCCGCGCATCCGCATCCAGGCCCCGGTGCCTGGACGCAGCTACGTAGGCATCGAAGTCCCCAACAACGAAATGACGCTTGTCACCCTGCGTGACCTGCTCGAATCAGATGCCTTTGTCCGCGCCCGAAAAATCCTGTCGTTTGCGCTCGGGCGGGATGTCTCAGGCCTGCCGATCGGCGCAGACCTGGCCGGGATGCCACATCTGCTCATCGCCGGGACGACCGGCTCTGGTAAATCGGTTTGTGTCAACGCGATTCTCACCTGCCTGCTGCTGTACAACACCCCCGACGAAGTCCGCATGGTGCTGGTAGACCCCAAACGGGTGGAGTTGACCGGCTATAACGGCGTGCCGCATCTGCTCGCGCCGGTCGTCGTCGAAATGGAGCGCGTCCTCGGTGCGTTGCAGTGGATGACGCGCGAGATGGATCGCCGTTATCACACCTTTGCCCAGGTCGGCGCGCGTAACATCGTCGATTACAACACGCGCATGAAAACCCAGGGACAGAAAAAACTGCCGTACCTGGTAATCGTCATCGATGAATTGGCCGATTTAATGATGATCGCTCCCGATGAAACCGAGCGCACCATCACGCGCCTGGCGCAGCTGGCTCGCGCCACCGGCATCCACATGGTGCTGGCCACCCAACGTCCCTCCGTGGATGTGGTAACCGGTTTGATTAAGGCAAACTTCCCGGCGCGCATCGCCTTTGCAGTTTCATCCAACACTGACAGTCGCGTTATCCTCGATCAGCCCGGCGCAGAACGTTTGCTGGGACGCGGCGATATGCTGTATCAATCCCCCGAAGCCCCGTCACCCGTCCGCCTGCAGGGTGTCTTCGTCTCTGACCATGAAATTCACCGCCTGGTGGATTTTTGGCGCGATCAGAATACGCAGGGCATCGCCAGCACGCCCGGCGGCCCGGTGGACGGAGTTCCATCCAATGTACCGCTCAAACAGGTGGCCATGTTTGGCGAAGATATTACCGCCGCTCCCGAACAGGGCGATCATTTGATGTCTGAAGCGATTGACCTGGTGCGCCGCGAAGGCCGCGCCTCGGTGTCGATGCTGCAGCGTAAACTGCGGATTGGCTATACCCGCGCCGCGCGCCTGATAGACACGATGGAGGAGAAAAAGATCGTCGGTCAACCGCAGGATGCAACCGGTGTGCGACCGGTGCTGGATTACGGCCCGGCAGCGCCGCCCCCAGAGAAGTAGTCAAAGGGCTGAAAATAAGTAGACGACCGCCTGTTGTTCCCTCTAAATTGCTTATGGCGCAATTCCATTCAAGATTTCTTTTCCAACACATAGATTCGTGATGTTACCTCTCAACCTTTGCCTGCAACATAACGCTGAACTTTTTCCCGATAAACCGGCTCTCCGGTTCATGGGACGCAACGCCACTTGGGAGACGGTGACCTACCGCCAGCTTGCCGAGCGCGCCAACCTGTTCTCGCGTGGATTATCCGCTTACAACATCCGCCCGGGAACACGGGCTGTGCTGATGACCCCACCCAGCGTGGACTTTTTCGCGCTGGTGCTGGCCCTGTTACAGAACGGTATCGTCGCGATGATGGTGGCCCCGGATATCGGTTTGCACAATGTCACAGCCTGTATCGGCGAAACCGGCGCGGAAGTCTACTTTGGTTCCAGTTTGACGCATGGGATCCGGCTATTGTTCGGGTGGGGACGCTCCAGCTTGCGCCTGAATCTCACCCTGGCAGATGTGGCTCGCGCCGGGGCGTCGGCACACGCCGTTTCGCCGATGCAAATCGAGGCGGAGAGTGAGACTGCCATCATTTACACCAGCGGCAGTACCGGCCTGCCCAAAGGGGTGATCTTCTCCCAGGCCAATTTCGCGGCCCAGGTTCAAATGCTGGTACAGGCCCTGCAGCTGAGCGGTGATGAAATCGATCTGCCCACTTTTCCATTATTTGTTGTGATCGACTGCCTGCTCGGTGTGACGGCGGTCATCCCTGATATGCGCTTCCCACCCCCTGCGAAAGTGGATCCGGCGCGACTGGTGAATGCCATCCAGACTCACAAAGTGAATACGATGTTCGTTTCGCCAGCGCCGCTGGCCCGGCTGGCGCGGTATGGTGCCGTCAACAGCGTTCAGCTTTCCAGCTTGCAAAAAGTCATCACGGCGGGTGCTCCTGCTCCGATCGATGTGCAGGAGCAATTTGTCAGCCAGCTCGCGCCTGGGGCAGAGTTGTTTGGTATCTATGGTTCAACCGAGACGCTGCCGGTCTCCATCGTCAGCAGTCGCGAGATTTTGCAGGAAACGCGTCATCTCTCAGCACAGGGCGCGGGGGTATGCATCGGACTTCCGGTAGACGGGGCGGAGGTGCGGATTATCCCCATCAGCGACGCACCATTGTCCGTGGCGGAAGCGTATTCCCTACCGATAGGTGAGATAGGCGAAATCGCTGTCAAAGGTGGGGCGGTGACGAAGGCCTACGTTGGGCGCGAACCGGCCAACCGGTTGGCAAAAATCATCGCTGATGATGGCGAAACCATCCATCGTATGGGCGATCTGGGCTATTTTGACGCAAAAGGGCGGTTGTGGTATTGTGGACGCATCTCCCAAAGGGTGACCACCACTGCCGGGACGTTGTTTACCGAGCCAATCGAGGGGATTTTCAACGTTCATCCGCTGGTCTATCGCACCGCCCTCGTCGGCGTGGAAAAAGCTGGGAAAACGGAACCCGTGTTGTGGGTGGAGTTGATTCCTGGCGCCCGGAACACGGACAAAAAACAAATTCGCAGGGAACTGCTTGATCTGGCAAAACCCCACGCGACGGCGCATCTCATAAAAACGATTCTATTCCACCCGGCTTTCCCGACAGATGTGCGTCACAATTCCAAGATTATCCGTGAAAAACTGGCGGAACTGGCAAAGGATCGGGGATAAAAAACTGCCGACGTTCTTACTTTCGGTTGCCAATCTTACCAAAGGCAAAAACTGTATTGAAGTTTGGGAATTCATCGCTTGAAATACTTACATCCATAATTCAGGGAGAAGTACCTTGCAGCACGTGGATAACAATTTCTGGTGGGCAGAAGAATCGCGCAAAAATTCCTGAAGATCCAACACCGGCTGATGTATAACCACTCATGCCATTGAAGCCCCACTGCCCAAAAGTGTACTGGCGCTCGCAGTTGGCGTTTAATAATACCGGATTGCCTCCGGGCAGGCAAATCTGCCCGGCATGCGTATGTCCGGCCAGATATAAACCAAAACCTCGCTCCGCAGCTTCTGGGATCACCTCGGGAGAGTGCACCAACAAAATCCTGGCCGTTTCAGTTGGCACGCCCTGCAATGCCTTGTCGAAATCGTGCAAACCATAAAAATGGGCATCATCCAGGCCGGTTATCCACAAATTCTCGTTGTTTATATCCAAAACCACACTCTCATTGATGAGAAGCCTGACACCCGCTGCCTCGATCAATGGGACCATTTCGATAAAATCATGATTGCCAAGTATTCCCAAAATGCCCAACCGGCACTGCAGTGACGGAACCAGCGCATTAAATTCCTCTGTCAGATGCCGATACAAACCTGTATCAGAAAAACGAAAATCTCCAGTAAGAACACACAGGTCAAAGTCTAAACCCGCAACCGTCTGAGCAATCAGGCTGCCCAAACCCGGATAACCATCCAGGTGCAGATCGGTTAATTGGAGGATACGCAGACCCTTGAAGGGTTCCGGCAGCCCGGGAAAAATGACATGATTTTCTCGCACTGCGAATTGCAGGGCATTACGCTGTCCAACTTTTATTAACCCGCTGACGTTGAGGAATAAATCCACCAACTGAAAAAAAAGGGACAGGTTTTCGAAATGGAATGTCCCCAACCCTCGGCCAGTCACATTGGTGATGTGGTCTACCTGAGCACGTAAGCGTTTCCCCATGTGTTCATCGCCTAAGCGTTGACGCAAATCATTGAAAGAATGTTCGTCCATAGCCGGTTTCCTTGAAAAAATGATTTTTGCTCGAGATTTCCATGGCACGCTCTCAGGTTTCGGAACCAACTACTTTAGATGCAGTCTGGACATATACTGAGAGCTATTCTTTTTTTCTGACAGCTCGATTGTACATCTGTCCTGAAAGTCTGTCGTAATAGACTTCTTATCAAATCCTTCGCCATAGTTGGGTGGGAGAAATCGGGCTTTTCGAATAATGTTGAAGTCTTCAACAACCCAACCAGCTTGAGAAAACAACTTCGCACCAGATGAGCCATGTCAATTTTGGACATCAGTCTGCAAATGGACGAACAACGATATTGGGCCTTCGAATTTTGCCTCTTGACAGGACTGTCAATTTGAATAGAATTGGGCGCAATATGTGTCTATACCTCGCCCCTTTTTGGACTTCATTTCTTCAGTACTGCTTCGGGATAGGTGTTTCTGCTTTTCGGAACCAAGAGAGTCGCTTTTAGCGGCTCTTTTTTTTTGCGCCTGCGCGCAGGTTAATAATCCAATTGTTCTAATTTGAAGGAGGAGAAATGGCTAATAGCGTGTTTAAGAATTGAATAGGGGTTCTGAATATTGTAAAATTTTAGGATGATCAAAAACAGTTACTAGACC
>CAILYI010000059.1 GCA_903838415.1 uncultured Anaerolineae bacterium
AGATGAAATCTTTGGAAATTTCGGCAAAAACCGCAGCGAATGAGCCTAAAATACCGTTTTTGGGCAAACCCTGTTTAACAAGGGGCGGAAAATAGGTTATTACACAAACCCGCCCCCCATCGCCATAGTTTATTTTTCTTAACAAGCGAAACGTTTTTGATGTCTCTCTACGCATTATTGAACTGAATTTATCTTTTTGCTATAATAAATTTGAGTTAACTCTATGGGTTGTTCACAACCAGTTTTTTCTCACCTGAAAAATAATAAGAGGTGCAATATGTCAATCAAAAACCTTCTATTCACAATATCATTCTTGTGTATTTTCGGATTGGGAAGCTCATCGGTTGCCGCTCAGAACCAGACTCACCCTGATATGCTTGCAACCAGACAGCAGCAACAGGAGCGCACCTGTTACCAATTGACCAAGCTGACCACATGCGTAGATGATCCAAGCGTATATGGTTGCTCTCTCGAGACAACCTATCAAGCGCAGGCGGATGGTAGTTTTTTATTTTTCCCAAAAAAGCCCAGATTTCCAAATCTCAACGCCAAAATACAAGTCTGGACTGCGCAAGGAAAAGCTAGGATAACCAGCGCAACAGGCACAGGAGATAGCACCTGGATCATTCCTCCGACAACGTGGTGTTCTGACCAGGATTTCACATCGACTGTCGCTGTAGCAGCCAGCGGGGAATGTAGCATTACGGAAAAGTACTGGAACTTTCCAGTCGATACCGTCACGTTTGAACCCAACCCGGCAGGCCATCCTTTTGGTTATATCACTGCCACTGGTCCCAATGAAAATAAAAGCGCAACCCAAAACGGTATCCGTCCAGTCCCCGGAACAAAAGAACCCTGGACACTTGGAGTCCAGGTCAGCGCTACCTGTAATAATGAAAGACAGGGGGATTGGGCTGGGGAAACCTTCATCGCCTATGAGTACACCGCCTTACCTGCCGGGCAAGAACCACCCCCCGGCACAGGCAGCTCGGTTATTCCTCCATCCGGTAACGGGCAGCCAGGATCCGGACAGCCTGCGGATCCCGGCACGGGTAATTCAGGCGGCGCAACCAATACTCTTTTGCCCCTGCCGCCCTTTGGAACCCGAGACCCCTTTCCCGGCGCACCTGGCCTGACATTGCAAGCCGGTCAACGCAGGGCAAATAGCGGAGCCTTGGTCTACGTACCGGTATGGTTGATTAATGCAAAAAATAACGTGGCGAACATGAATTTCGAGATGACCTATGATCCAGCAGTGGCAATACCGGAGGGTGACATCCTGGCCGGCAATATGCTGGCTGGGGTACTCTTCAGCGCCAACCGCAAGCAACCTGGCACCATCTTGTTCGGTTTCGCCAGCGTATCCGACCTATCCGGCACCGGGACAGTTGCGTATGTACCCTTCCGGCTGGTAGGTCCAGCAGGTAGTCGCACACCACTCAACCTGCAGGTAACCACCATCAACAATACCTCCGGCAGTATTCCCGCGATCGACCGCATCCCCGGAGAGATTGTGGTGCTGCAAAATGGTCAAGAGACCGGTGGCGATTGCAATGGAGATGGCTACCTTTCCAGCGTTGATGCTTTATGCGCGCTGCAAATCTCCGTCCAATTAAGACCAGTGATGATGACACTCGATATCGATAAAAATGGCTCTATCACTTCCCGCGACGCCACCATGATCTTGCAGGAAGCCTTACGCCGCTAGAAAAGGCAAAAAGGATAATCCGCCATGAAACAAAAAATGTTATTCCTCATTGTCGGGATGGTTGGGATGCTTTTTATAGTTACCTCGGCAGCTGCTGCCTCTTTTGCATTGAGCGTTGGTTCTGCATCTTCTACCCCAGGGGCAGAAGCTAGCGTTCCGATCCGTGTGCGTGGAGCCAGTAACGTGGGGGCCTTGCAGTTCGAGATTACCTACGATGGCGCCCTTTTGACACCGCTCAAAGTGGAAGCAGGATCGCTCGCACCCAACGCACTGGTGCAGTTCAACGCAGAGTCACCAGGCCGGTTGGCAATCGGTCTGGTGACAGTTACCCCGATCAACGGCGATGGCGAGCTGGTCACAGCGCGATTCAAGGTCAATGGAACAAAGGGCCAGGTCATCCCTCTGATCCTGGCAAATGCCCAGGCCTGGGATGAGACCAGCCTGTTAGACATCCTGGTAAACACCGAACCGGGTCAAATCACCGTCGTGTCAAACCAGATGAATTACTTCCTGATCGCCGCCGCTGCTGCCCTCTGCTGTCTTGGGCTGCTTGTCATCATCCTGGTTATTGTATTGTGGGTAAGGAGACGGAAATAACCAAAATTTTCACATAACCATCCCATCTTCGCCGCGCAGACGAATAAAAACCGTTGCTTTTGCCCCGCAACTTGCTTAACAAATCATGGCGCTTTGTGAGTAAGCCCCGGTTCGATTTGCTTAGCACATCGTCCTGAATCTCCTACGAGAAATCGCACGGGCGCAGACAATCTCCCCGCAAAAACATTACCACTGAGATCAAGGTTTTCAAACGTAGTGCTGTTAGTTTACCCAACTCTCCCGAAATTGGGAAACCTTTTTGAAAAGATACGAAAAATCTGTATGTTACACAACTGAAATTCGGCATAGCTTCCTCTTCTGAAAGTTATCTACAGCTCCCCAGCCGCCTTCTCCAAGTCCTCGGCATTCGGTTGACTATATCGAGCGGTAGTATCCAGGCGACTATGCCCGAGAAAAGCAGCAGCCGTTACCAGGTCAACATTTGGGTTGCGCACAAGGCGGGTGGCTACCGTATGCCGAAAACTGTGCGGAGTAGCATGTTCCACCTTGGCCTCGGCGGCATATTTTTTGACAAGCCCCCAAATTGCGTAGGATGTCATCGGCTTGTTCAAGCGCGAAGAAAACAGGGGGTCGGTACCCGTCAACTTTTTTCCAACCAGGTATTCTCTCAAAACATCACAGGCTTTTTCATGGATCGGCACGCGGCGGGTTTTCTTGCCCTTGCCCATACGCACCGTCAGCCAGCCGGTTTTGCCAGTCAGCTCCAGGTCTCCAAAAATCAATGCAGAGACTTCCGACACCCGCAGACCGGTAGCGGCCAGCAGCTCAAGGATCGTCCAATCGCGGAAATTGTCTTTCCGCGCCCGGCGGAGAATTCTACGGACTTCATCTTCGGCCAGGGCTTTTGGTGCCAGGGTCTGTTGTTCCACACCTTTTACTCGTAGTGTAGGATCGGCCGACACCAGCTGCTTCTCAATGGCCCAGGCAAACAGCGTGCGCAGGGAAGACAGCCGCCGATTGACCGTAGCCGGTTTGAAGTCTTTCTCGGCGGCGTTGCGCCAATCCTGCACATCTTGCCAGTCCACTTCTGCGGGGGAAAACGCATCACCACTGGATTGCTCAAACCAGATCACAAATTGGTGGGCATCCGAGATGTAGGCGCAGATGGATTTCTGGGATGTATCTCGCTTTTTGAGCCAGGTTTCGTAGTCTGAAAAATAGTCTTTCGCATTATCTTGGGTAGAGTTAGTCATAAAACCGCCGTTTTGGAGCCGAAATAGGGCCTGAAATGGTTTTCTGGGGTGGATTTATGGAATTATACCAAAGATAAACCACATTATCGCGTGTCTGTTTTTTATGTAGGGTCTCACATATAAAGAATTATTTTAGTTCTCCCACGAAAAAACGGTTGTAACAATAATGCGTCGCGCAATCCTTTCAAGGAAACTTCCCGCTTGCTTACCGCAAAACCTATTGACAGGGACGGAGGACCCCGAACAAATCAAGCTCCTGCTTTGGCGCGCCCATCACGCGGCAGCTGATCTCCGATATTTTTGCCGATACCTTTTCAGCGGAGCTTACATCCACCCGGATGAGCGAATCCTTTCCGAAATCGGTATCCACTATGAGTTTGAAGGTAACCTGATACGTATATTTTCGCCTCGGTCTGTGTGGGCTACCATCAACGTTATTTGATAACCCCCTTCACCACTACATCCCCATCCTTCCACTCGGCGGAGGTGAAGCGGACGGGGAGCTGGTCGGCGCGGCGGAGCTGCACCTGGATTTCATCTTCGATGGCCTGACGCATGGCGGGCGGGAGCGGTAGATTCAACGAGAAGATTTCCACCACCGGCAGACCAGCCTCGTTCAAGGTGATATGCACTTTGGCGCTGACGTGCAATCTCAGCCCGGTGACCAGCACATCTCCTTCGCCAGTGATGTAATCAGGGGTGATTTTCACCTGGGGATAGGCAAACGGGATATGGGGATATTTTTTCAGATACCAGGTAATCGTTTGTTCGGCTTCCAATTCCGTCAGATTGACCTGCCAGGTCTCCCCGGAATGTTTTCCCGAAGAAATATAGTTGAGCAGGGCCTGGACTTCGGGGTCCATGATCGGGTCAACGATATGCGGCTGGGCCAGGGCAAGCAGCATTTGCGCCCAAGCGAACAGGTTGACCAATGCCAGCCCCAAGGCGATCACCCGGTTCCAAGTCCAACGGATTTTTAGCGCAGCCATAGTTTCAACCCCGCAATCCCTGCCGGGACAATGGCAACCAGGCAGGCGCAAGCCCAAATCGCCAGCGCCCGATCGGAGGGGAGAAAATCGGTTTCAGACACAGCATTTTCGCCGAGGAGAGTCAGTGTTTGTCCATGTCCAAAGGCGCGGCCAATCCACAGGGCAGAAAGACCCAGAATGAGCAGAAAAGCCAGGGTAGCGCCAGTCGCCGAAAGGCCAAGTAGATCGATTTCGGGCGGCAGTTCGCCAAAAAAACGCGCCCCGCCCAGAGTGATGACCAGTAACGATCCGCCATTCCAGGCCGCGTGGATAAGGAAGGCAATGCCGAAGCGCAGCAGCCATTTTCGGCCAGCGTTGGGCGAACCGCGAAGAACATCCCGCCAGCCGAGGGCCACCAGCCCCGCGCCAAGCGGATGCAGCGCCCCGCCCAGGGCGCGGACAAGAAAAATCCCGGCCCAGATCGGGTACCCGGCAGCAGCGTAAAGGATATTTTCCAGCGCGGCGAACCCGGCCCCGGCCAGTGCGCCCAGCCAGAAGGTTTCCTTTTCGCCCAGCCGTTTGACCAGCGGCAAAACGATGAGTGGTTTGGCTATTTCCTCGGCCAGCGGTGCAATCACTGCCAGCTGTACGAATAGATAAATAAAATCGGGATTGGTCAGTGCGCGAGCCATCTTGGCATCCGACAAAGCAACGAACAAGGTATTGAGATTGTCCATCAGCCTTGCATCCAAGCCAAAGGTCAGAGCGATAACGATTACCGGCAGCAAAATCTCCAAAACGAGCGCTGCGGCCACACTAAGTGTTCCACCGCCGATAAAGGCCGTCAGCCCGCGCCGCCAGGTGAGCGAATCGGACCCCAATATCTCTTGATATTTGAGTTGCGTATTACCCTCGAAAATCGGGAGATTTTCGACTCCGGTTTTAGCGGAGAGTTTCGCGTCCATCGGCGCTTGCGGCAGAAACCAGGCCACCGCCCAAAGAGGCGGTAAAACTGTCAGAACCAAAAAGACGGGCGCAAAAAACAGGCCAGGCAGTATCTCGAAACCGCTCAATATCCCGCCTAAAACCATCAGTAGCCCAAAGATGCCCACCAACACCAATGTGGGCGGCAGGCGTAGCGGACGCGAGGCTTTGCCTTTCAACGCATCACTGGAAAAACGCCATAGCGCCCAACCCACGCCAAACGTGAGCAGGCTAAAAGTCAGGCTAAAAATGCTGTAAATTATCGATACGCTGGCTGGCTGACTTAACATGAACAGGTTGATGCAAAACAAGTTCAGTAGTGAGACAAGTCCCGGAAGCATCAAAAGTACCCCGCCAATTTGCGCCAGGTGTTTTACCCAGTGAGGAGTCACGTTTGCAGTCATTCCCAGGTCTCCAAAACTTTTTGCCAAGCCTTAATCGTATCCAACTTGCGTTCCACCAGCACAGCCAGCGCCACCAGCATCAGCCCAATCAGGCCAAACACCAGCCATTGGTTGACGGTTTGCAGGGCGTTGAGCAGTTGTCCCAGCACGGCTAGCATGACACCGATAATCCCGGCGTAGAAAAAACGTCGCAGGCGGCGCGCGCTACCCCACCACAACGAGGTCACCCCCTCGCAAATCAGCAAAAAAACAAAGAACAGGCCAAAAACTAGCGTCTGCCAGAAAAGCGAGCCGAGCATGAGAAACATGGCCAGGTAATCGAGCCAGCGCCCCAACGTGCGTTGACCGTTGCGCCATTCCAGGTAGCCAATTGTCAGCAGGTACAAACCGGCAGGGAGTGCGTACCACTGCACCTGGCGCAGCCCGTCCCAGGTGTTGATGTAAAAAGCGAACATAAACCAGCCCGCCAACAGCAAGCCTACCGCCAGGTAGCCCAGCCGCTGCCGTTTATAACCTGCCGCCGCCGCCGCATAGAGCAGGCCAATCAGCGAAAAAACATCCACTGCCATCCAGGCCATCTGAAGCTGGACGTTCTCACGGGAAGACAAACCAACCAGGATCAGCAGAGAAGAGATAAACAGATCGAATCCTTGTACAAAGGCGGCAAAAAATGTCAGGATGGAAATGGCCATTCCTGCCCTTTGGAGGGGACGCTCCCAAATCGGCATCCACCGCGCCCAAGCTTGTTCCAGGATACCGGGCCAGAGCCTTTGTTGCCGTTTCAGCAGGGTGTAGCCAAACCCAAGCGCGCCGTACCCCAGGGCCAGTTCCGCCAGGTAGATGGGCAGACGATAATCTGGCATGTTTGCTGCTTCATGCCATTGAAGCAAGGCTACCACGCCCAGCAGGGCGCTGAGATAAGGCAGCCATTGCGACATCCAGATGGAGGCCAGCAGCGCGATGAGCAGGGTATGTACCAGCGAAATGCTGGCTGAGGCAAAGCTATCTCGCACGCTGCTGCCCAACTGCCCGGCTAAAATGTCGATCAAAACGAACCAGTAAAGCGGGCGCGACCAACCCTTGAAGCGTTTCCCCTTTTCAAGCGGGGAACCTTCCTTGAGCCATTTCTCCAATCCCAGCCCCAGCGCCGCTGTCAGAAGTGTGACCGGCAGGAAGCGCAGCCAGGCATCAGCGGGGTAACGCCACCAGCCCAGGAACTGCAGGTTGTAAATTACCGCCAGATGCCCGGCCAACGCGGCCATTCCCAGCCAGAAGCGCGAGCGGAAACGGTAGGCGGCTATAGCATAGAAAAACATCAGCAGGAAAAAATTCAGGGCGGTCAGATCGGCATGCTGACCGGTAAAAGCCGGGGCAAAGGAAGCCAATCCCAATCCAAGCGCATAGAGTGGCAGACCCCACCAGTGGGTCAAGCGTTCGGCAAAGGCCAGCAGCCATTTGAGCGGTAACCCAAAGGGGAAATCTCGCCATGCGCCGAAGCGCAAATCGGCCCACCAACCCAAGCCAAAAGCGAGGAGCGCGCCGGGGAAAAGCATCAGACCGTGATAGGCCGGTTGGATGGAGGAAAGTTGTAACGCGCTGGCATACGTCACCGGGGCCAGGGCGCAGGTCAGAACCAGCAAGATGGGTTGGCTAAGCCAGAAAGCGCAGATGGCGTAGAGTAAAGCCGCGCCGCCATAGCCCCACAACGCGCCGGTGTTATCCTGGCTGGAAGGCGGCAGGCTGAGGGCGCTAACGGCGAAACCAGCAGCCAGCGCCGCTGCGCCGTAAGAATGCAACCGCGCGCGGCGCAGCACCCAGCCCAGGGATAGGTAAAGGGCGGCCAACCCCACCAGCCACCAGCCGCGTATTTCGAGCGGCACGCCCGCCTGCGCCAGCGCAATCAGCCAGGCCAGGGTCGCCAGCCCAGCGGCTGGGTAGAGCCACAGCGCGCTGCGGAAAATCCTGGCGGAGATGACCAACAGCAGGGCGCCGTAAAGCAGGGCCATTGCCAGCAAAACAGGCAGGTGAACCGTCAGCAACGTTCCGACAATCAAAGCAGCGTAACCGGTGAGATGGGCGGGCAGGCTGTAGGCGCGCATCAGGCGCGGATACGGAGTGATTTTCTCCAACCAGCGCCCGGCCAGTAGCCCCCAGGTGCCAAAGGAGAGCAGGAGCAAGCCAAAATGTTCGTGACGGGCGGGAGGCAGCCATCCCCTGAATAAATACATACACCAGACCGGTACCAGCGCCAGGGCCGGATAAAGAAATTTGGTGGCGGTGAACACCGGAGTGGTTTCGTTCCGGACGGTTCGGCGGTGCTGCATCCAGGCGGAAAAGCCATACAAGCCGATTGCCAGCCCAAACGAGAAGCGGCTGGCCTCAGCATTCGCCACGCCCCAAAGCAGGGCAAACGGCGCCAGGAGGTGAGTGAAGACGCTCAGCGGTGTGGCGTAAGCGGGCGGGGCATAGCGTTTTACCAGCAGATTCAAACCGAGCAAGAACCAGGCCAGAGCCAGCCAACTGATGGCAAAATCGGGCCAGTTCGGTTGCCAGGCGGTGAACCAGCCCAGGTTGGTGAGAATCGTCCAGGGGATGAAGAGCAGGCCGCCTGCCAGCCAGACAAAACGCGCTTGCCGGAAAAGGCGCGCCGAGAGGGCATAGAGCGCTGTGATGATCAACAGCCCGGCTGCCGCCCAAGTCTGTGGAACACGTCCTCCGCCCAACAAAACCAGGTTGCGGACGAGAGCCAACCCAATGATCCCGGCAGAGCCAATCCAGCCGGTAACCAGTAGGGGGCGTCGGAACAAACCCCAGGCGAGGCGGAAACGCGCCAGCTGGCGTCTGGGCAAGCCAGGAGAGCGTTTCAGGGCGTTCAGCAGCCGCTCGGCCAGAATCAGAACCACCACGATCAGCGCGCCCTTGGCCGCCAGGGAGCCCTGTCCCTGGCTGTAGACGAGGACAATCAACCCGCCTCCACCCGCGGCCAGCCAAACGGCTAGAAAAGCCCAAATTTCCTGATAGCGTCCCCAGGCAAACAGGGCGTAAGAAAATGCCAGGAGCAGTTGAGCCAGCCCGGTAACCAGTTGATAGCGGTCGGTGGAGTTCGGAAAACTGCTTAGCCAACTCAGGTAAATGTAAGCCAAAACGCCGAAGGTCAGCAGGTGTGCGCTGTGATACAGTGGAACCAGGAAGGCGGATTTGACCAGCCGGTAACGCTCTGCCAGAAGACCAGATAGGAAGTAGAGCATCACCAGCACACAGAGCGCAAGGGCCAGGAACTCACTTTCCACGTCGGCAACATTGAGCCAGTAGAGCAGTCCACAGGCCGTGACAAGACCCGCCGGGTAGAATTCCCAGCGCTGACGGGAGACCAGGGTATCCGCAAAATAGAGCAGACCGGCGGCCAGCAGTGTAATCGCAATGACGTAGCCACGCGAGTCGAGCAGGCTGGCTGTCAGTGGCGCGCTAACGCTGACCACCAGCCCAACCAGACGCCAGGGCAAACGGCATCCGCTGGGGGTGAAGCGCAGCCAGTGATTGACAAAGACCATGCCCCAGGCCAATGCCGCCAGCGCAAGCGGAAAATCCAGACCGGCGGGCCGATCTCTGGTAAAGACGACAAAAAGCCAGTACGGGAGGGGCAGGGCCGCCATCCAATGGAAGATTGCACCATCAACAAAGAACTTGTGCGGGGTGCGAGGATGCATCGCACCCGACAGGGGAGTGCCTTTCGCCGGATGGGGGGTAATTTCGCTGGCAGATTCTCCATTTAATATAGTGCGACGCACTTCCGGGATGAAAAAACCAGGCTGTTTACGCCAGGCCAGCAGCGCTCCCCAGGCGGAGATGATCAGCCAGTTGCCGAGGGTGTAAATGAGCAGGTATTTTTTATCGAAGAAAACCGGCAGGATCGCTGCCAAAGCAGCTATAACGTATCCGGCGAGGACAAGCGGGGGAGCAAAGCCTCTGGTTTTTTCGCGGTCAAAGGCCAGTGCCAGGAATATATGCACCAGCGCCAGCGAAACCCAGCCCACGCTCAACTGTTCAAGCGGCAGTTTCAACTCGGACATGGCAAAGCTGGTGGCTGTGAATGAGAAAAACGAGGCGGCGTAAACGTAGCGAGGTTGTTTCCACAACCTCGTAGCCAGCGCTATGCTAATCAGCAAGACGGTATGGCTGGCGGCAGCTGCCGCTCCGCTGGACAGATTGGTCAGTGGGAGCAGCGCGGCGACGATGATCAACCCAACGCCCCAACGCAGGGCGGTTTGGCTATGGTGGGCCAGTAAATTGGTCGATTGGGATGTTGGTAAATCCGTAGGCTGGGAATCGGGAGTTGGGAGTTGTTTGGCAACCTGTTGAAGTTTGTAGCCGGTGAGCAGGTAGATGGGAGTGAGACAAGCCAGACCAAAGGCGTGCCAGGCTGGGTTGGTCTGGGTTTCGAAGAACAGGGCGCTCTGGAGCATGTAAACGGCCACCGGTAGGGAAAGAGCAGCTAGGTTGCCCAACCCTCGGCTCTGGTGGCGGATTGCGCCCCAACCAAAGAGGAATCCACCGATAAACCAGTTGACCATCATGGCATAGTGCAGGGCGTCGTAGCTCTCGCGGGTGATCAGTCGCAGGGCCAGGGTCAGCGGCATCAGTACGGCGGGAACCAGCAGGGCCAGAAAACGGAAGGGTTCTGCAAAAAAGCGCCAGCGCCCAGGTTTTTTGAGTTTTTCCAGCGCGAGGGCGGTCAGGTTGAGCAGGGCGGCCAGCACGGTCAGCACGGCGAAGTACCAATCGCGGGAAAGTCCCAATGGTTGGAATAATCTTTCCAGGAAGGCCAGCAGGGTGCTTCCGATGGCGATGGCAGTGATGTAACCGAAAAAACGGCTCTGTATGCTTAACGCCGAAAGAGTATAAGCCACCAGGCAGGCGAGGGAGGTCCACAACCAGAAATCCGGCCAGCCCTGGGGGGGCGAACCGTAGTTGGCGTAAACGGTGTAACAATCGATGGGCACAAACAGGGATGCAATGGCGCTCAGGGCAATGCCAGAGCGGCGCATGGAGGTCTTTGTCCGCACCAGCCAGCCAAGGAAAAAGAAGACGGCAGTGAATCCGCTGGGAATGGCCACCCGCACCGGAGCGGAGAAATCCTTCCAGCCCCAGACAACAAAGGAGATGGCCGCGGTGAATAGCAGGAAAATTCCCAAAAAGAGCAGGGCGTGCAGGGTGCGTTCGGACAGGATGGTACGCCAGAGCGTTTCGCGCAGGGGCGGACGCGGTGTCGGAGGTGCTGGCGGTGTGGCTGAAACGGGAGTAGGTTCAGGAGAAGATGCAGCGGGAATCGGCTGGGGCGGGATAGCTGCCTGGGCGACGGGAACTGGCGCTGCCTTGAGCCGCGCTTCCAAATTTCTTTTTTCTGCCAACCAAGGGGCGTTGAGTTTCCCTTCGTTTTTGATTTGTTTCAACTCGCCCAAAAGGCGCAGGGCTTGAATGCCGTTCAGGATAAACTCCACCACTTCCAGGCGTTCAGCACCATTGTTGGGATATTCCGGGCGCTCATGGCCCTCCAGCCGCTGACGGAGTTCGAGCAGGCGGGCATACCTTTGGGGTAGGAAGCCGGTCATTAGCAGCCCGGCGGTAAGCCAGCCATCGATTTCCTTGAATAGCCTTTCCAGGCGGAGATATTCAGGCCAGGTTGCCTGGGCTTCATCTGGCGTAAAAGGCGGGTAGCGCAGTCCCAGGTTGGCTTGCAGTTTCTGCTGGATGCTGGTGTAATACGTGCGCAGTGTTTGCGTGGCATCCGGCGCGAGTTGCAGGTCGGGCCAGGTTTCCATTTCGGCCTGGAGCCAGTCGAGTTGTTGCAACTCGGTCAGTGCGGCCGGATTGCCCTGGAAACCACACCTGGGGCAGGTTTTGGAGATTGCATGATTGGGAATGTGGCAGCGTGGACAATCCATGCTTTGATTATTGCACAGGAAATGTATGTGGGCAAGCGAGTAGGAAGTTTCGGCAGTTTTTGGAGAGTTTTATAGAGGGTTAGGAGGCATCGGATTGTGGGTTTCCCCGCGCTTATCAGTTAACTGTCAGCCATCACGACATCGTGGAAAAAGTAGCACCTTAAAAACCGCATAAACCTTCAAGACATCGTGAACGGGGTCGCAACCCGTGGTCGAAAGAAGTCGTGGAACGCCTGCAACCAGGATTTTTGTTGGTAAGCAACTGGTTTGAAAATCTTTTGCAGGGGAACCACTGGCTCTTTGAGTGGAAATGGATGTTCAGCCAGGCATAGTCGGCCTGGCACGTCCGGAGCGGCATCGTAAATCCGAAGTGATGCGCATTTGGGCGTTAGAAACAAGTTGCCCAAACGCCTTGACCCGCTTCCGCCAGTTTGACCTCCCAGTTTTTGTTCAAGATCAGAACCTGGCGTTCTTTGGTCACAGGGCGCATGAAGTGAACCTGGCCTTCGCTGATGGGTAGCTTCTTGGGAATGCAAAACCCTGTCGGTAACTGACGAGAGGTGCTTTGGGAGTGGATTTGTTGCGGAGATTTTCCATCCAGTTCCGAATGATGCTGGCTACGCCGGTAATTCGGAAAAAACAAGCCTGATCGTTGGCGCACATCCGCCAAGTCACTCAGCTTGACTTTCTTCCAGACAAAGTTGGAGTAATCTTGATGGAAGCGCTCGACATAAGCGTTCCTTCTGGGTGATAAGGCGCGGCGTGTATGCGTTGGATGCCCAGGCTGGCGCAAGCCGCTCCGAATTGAGTTGAAGCATAGACCTTGCCGTTGTCGACATAGAGCGCCTGCGGAACCCCGCGGCGCAGGATGCCAACCTTGAGTACGCGTTCCATACGGGGGAGGCTCTCGTCGAAGAAAAATTCGGCGTAGGGCACCAGGCGGGAATGGTCATCGATAAAGGCGAACAGGTGGGCGCGCCGTTTCTTGCCCGGTTGGCTGGGATCTGGCAGCCAGGGCCCAAACATCATATCGCCTTGCCACAGGCTGTTGGTGTGCTGGCGCTCAAAGCGCTTGAAGACCCGCCCAGTATTGGCCAACAGGCGGCGAGTTTTGCCGTGCAGGCGCAGATGGGTCGTCAGGGTGTGCGCATTGAGCGGCTGATCCAACTTCAAGTTCTTATCTTGTTTGAGAATATTCACGATCATGG
>CAILYI010000060.1 GCA_903838415.1 uncultured Anaerolineae bacterium
CGCCCCGAACGATGGCACCGCCCGCGCGATTGCGGATGTCTTCGCCACCGACAAGGATGTCACAGCCTTCACCGTTACCGGTCAGGATGCCGAAAAGGCTTCCATCCAGTATGTCATCGATGGCAAGCAGTCCATGACCGTTTTCAAGGATGTTCGCACCCTGGTCAATGATGCTGTTACCGCCGCCGTTGCTTTCCTGAATGGCCAGGTTCCCGCTGCCACCAACAGCTATAACAACGGCAAGATCGATGTCCCCGCTGCTCCTTCTGTAGTCATCACGGTTGATAAGGCCAACGTCAAGGCTGCCTTGATCGACTCTGGTTACTACCTGGCCAGCGATTTCACCGGTCTGCCCTAATCCTTGTAATTAGTTTTGAACATACAGGAATAGTGGTGGCAAATACCATCACTATTCCTGTATAATTCTCACAGACAATTTAGCTTTTTTACAACCGGAGCTGCCCATGAATACTCCTCTGTTAGAGATGAAAAACATCACCAAGGAATTTCCCGGCGTAAAGGCGTTGAGCAACGTCAGCTTTCAGGTCGCCGAGGGCGAGATTCATTGCCTTGTAGGCGAAAACGGTGCGGGAAAATCCACGCTGATGAAGGTGTTGAGTGGCGTTTATCCGCATGGTTCTTACAGTGGGGACATCCTTTTTGGTGGCGAGATACAGCAATTCAATCGCATCAGCGATAGTGAAAAAGCTGGCATCGCCATCATTTATCAGGAATTGGCGCTCTTCCCCGAATTGACTGTTTATGAAAATATATTTATCAGCCACCTGACCACTAAAGGATTGTTGGTTGATTGGAATGAAATCATTAAAAATGCGGGTGTCATGTTGAAAAAGGTAAGACTCAACATTAACCCGGCGATGAAAGTTAAAGATTTGGGGGTAGGGAAGCAACAACTGGTCGAAATTGCAAAAGCCCTGAGTCGAGACGTAAAACTGCTCATTTTGGACGAGCCGACTGCGGCGTTGAATGAAGATGACAGCGAAAACCTGCTCAGCCTGTTGCGTGACCTCAAAAAACACGGTGTCACCTGCATCATGATCTCCCATAAATTAAAAGAAGTCATCGAAATTGCAGATACTGTCACGGTTTTGCGTGATGGACAGACAATTTGCACTTTGGATGCGAAAAAAGGCGAAGTAAATGAGCATGTGCTGATCAAGCACATGGTTGGACGTGAAATTGATAATGTCTATCCCAAGCGCGCGCACAAAGAGCCTGGCGAAGTGGTGCTGGAAGTAAGAAACTGGAATGCCTATGACCCCTCCGTCGGACGAAGTGTGCTGAAGAATGTCAATTTTCAGTTGAAAAAGGGTGAAATCGTCGGGTTTGCGGGGTTGATGGGTTCCGGGCGCACGGAACTGGCCCTGAGTATTTTTGGAAATTCAGTCGGCTATAAAATTGATGGCGAACTATTCGTAAAGGGCGATCGTAAAAACTTTACCCACCCTCACGATGCAATTGATGCTGGCGTCGCTTATGTCACGGAAGACCGCAAAGGCGACGGCTTGATTTTAATCCAGGACGTGAAGCAAAATATTAGCCTGGCCAATTTGATTGAACTGGCTGAGCGGGGTGTAATCAACGATAACGCGGAAATCAAGGTTGCCAATGAATACAAAGGCTCGCTCAATATCAAAACACCCTCTGTTGAGCAGAAAGTCGGCAACCTGAGCGGCGGTAACCAGCAAAAAGTCTCGCTGGGCAAATGGCTATTCGTCAAACCGGATATCTTAATCCTGGACGAACCGACACGCGGCATTGATGTCGGCGCGAAATATGAAATTTACACAATCATGAACAGATTGGTGGACCAGGGCATGAGTATCATTATGATCTCATCTGAGCTGCCTGAAATATTGGGGATGAGTGACAAGATTTACATCGTTTCCTCTGGCAAGATCACCGGCGAACTGCCGATCGAGGAAGCCACTCAAGAAAAAATCATGCAATTAGCGACAAATTGAGGAGGCCCAGGATGTCATCGTTTTTCAAGAATATCCAAAAAGTGCTGCAAGAGAATATTCGCGAATACGGCATGTTTATTGCTCTGTTCGTGATTATGGCCATCTTTACATTTTTGACCAAAAACAACGCTTTCATTTCTTCCAGAAATATCAGCAATTTAGTTAACCAGACCGGTTATATCGCGGTACTGGCGGTTGGCATGACGCTGGTCATTGTCATCCGGCACATCGACCTTTCCGTCGGATTTCTGGCGGGTTTTCTTGGGGCGGTAGCTGCCATTGCGCTGGTAAAAGGCATTCCTGTTTATCTTGTCATTCCGGGCGTTATGGCACTGGGGATTTTGGCCGGGCTGATTACGGCTTTCCCGGTGGCGAAACTGGGCATTCCAGCCTTTGTGGCATCCCTGGCAGGTTGGTTGATTTATCGCGGTCTTTTGCAGCTCGTCACTGCCGGAACCGGTACAATCATCATCTCAGACCCGGCCTTTAATGCCATCGGCAACGGCTTTATCCCCGATATCCCCGATATTGGGATCCTGCCCGGCATCCACAAAGTGACCCTGCTGCTTGGGTTGATTGGGATCGTGCTGATGATCATCAACGAAATTAACAGCCGTCGCAACAAGCAGGCCTATAATTTCGAAGTGCTCTCGATGGATATTTTTGTTCTAAAGCTGATTTTCATGTCTGGACTGGTGGCGTATATCACATGGACATTGGCCGCGTACAACGGTATGTCGTGGACGCTGGCGATCGTGTTATTGGTGGTTGGAATTTATGATTTCATCACATCCAAGACCGTGCTTGGTAGGCATATTTATGCGGTCGGCGGCAATCCGGATGCGGCTGAGTTGAGCGGCATCGATGTCAAAAAAATCACCATGGTGGTGTTCGGCTCGATGGGCATGCTCTCGGCCCTCTCCGGTATCTTGTTTGCATCCCGTTTGCAGTCCGCGACCACCACGGCTGGTACGTTGTTTGAGTTGGACGCGATCGCAGCGGCTTATGTGGGCGGCGTTTCGGCTGCGGGCGGCGTGGGTAAGGTGACCGGCTCGATCATCGGCGCATTGGTGATGATGTCGCTGAACAGCGGCATGAACCTGATGGGCACCGATATTTCCTACCAATACATCGCCAGAGGCGCAGTGCTGGTGGCCGCCGTCATCTTCGATGTGATGACTCGCAATCGCAGCAAGTAAGTCAGCGCGAATTATCAAAGGCCTCACCCCGGAGAAACGGGAGTGAGGCCTTTTTGATTATTTGAGCCAATATTGCCCGGTTCTTTTTATTCGGAGTAAAATTATCAGATACAAGCAAACAGGAGAATAGCATGTCTGATGAAAAAGAGTTTATCCCCAAACGCGCCATGAGCATCCATGCTCATCCGGATGACCAGGAGTTTACCGTTGCTGGAACGCTGGCAAAATGGGCCCGGGCAGGGTGTGAGATTGTGTCCGTAATCATTACCAGCGGCGACGGAGGTTCCAACGACCCGGCGCATGACGCCAGTTACAAACCGACTCTGGCCCACATCCGTGAGGGCGAGCAGAGCGCCGCAAACGAGATCATCGGCATTAAGCAAACCGTTTATATGCGTCATCCTGATGGTGAGCTCGAACCGACGGTAGCGCTGCGAAAAGAATTGACCAAATTTATCCGTACCCACAAGCCGGAGGCGGTTGTAACCGGCGACCCGCAGGCCGTTTTCTATGGAAACGGCTATATCAATCACCCCGATCATCGCGCTGCCGCCCAGCTGGCGACTTATGCCGTCTTCCCATCGGCTGGGTCGCGTCTCGTCTTTGCGGATTTGCTGGCTGAAGGTTACGAGCCGCACAACGTCAAGCGTCTATACCTGCACGGCCCCGAAAAACCCGATACCTGGGTGGATGTGACCGAAACGATCGATGTCAAAATTGCCGCGCTCAAGAAACACGCCAGTCAATTGGGTGATTGGGACCCTGAGAAAATGATCCGCGAGTGGGCGGAAGAGGAAGGGAAAGAACAGGGTATGCCCTATGCCGAAGCTTACAAGGTGATGATTTTAGAGCAAGAAGAAGGACACGATTAATCAAACAGGGCGGCCAATTGGTCGCCCCGTTTGATTTAGAACAGGAACCAGCCCAAAATCGCCGCCACCAGGGTGACGGTGACGTTGTCCACGTCTTTTTGAGGCAGGGATTCGACCAGGGTGCCGACCACGGCGATTACCGTCAGCGGCAACAGGAAGTGCGTAAACGGGCCAGCGAAAAGCCCCATCGCCATATAAATGGCCAATACAACGGCGGACATGATCCAGCCGCCGAAGAATACGCCTAGGGAACCGGCAATCGATTTTTCGGGGCTGTGGAAAAGTTTCGGGGAGTTGAATTTCCGCCCAACGACATCGGCGATGCCGTCGCCGCCGCACATCATCATTAAAGCGGTCATTCCTACCGGGGAATTTTTCCAAAAAACCAGCGTGAGCACCACAAACATGATGCCATAGTACAGCGGCCCCCGCAATATTTCTTTCGGGTCGCCAGTGCGCGACATGGCTTTGACCGAGGCTTCGTCTTTCATGATGCCGAAACCGATCAGCACAAATTGAACGGTGATGGCGAACGGCACCAGGGCTGCCAGCCAGCGCGCGTACCAGACGCCAGGAAAGAGCAGCCAGCACAGCACGAAGATCGGCCCGGTGCCGATGTGGATGATTTTGCGGCTCAGGCGGCTTTCGATCCAGCCCTGGTGGGCAAAGAAATCCATCAGCCGCAGCCAACCGAGGGCCGCAGCGAAGGTCAAAATCATAGCGATAAAAGGATTCATAGCATCTCCAGCGAGGGGAATGACCTATTTTACAATACAACCCCGAAAAACACATCTGAAACGATTATTGCATATTACGAAGAATTATATCCTGCCTCCGTATATGTGGGTATTTTGGCGTTATTACCCCCATATATGGTGGTTTTTTCATGTTGTTGGGAAGCTTTAACTATCCCATCCGCTCTACAAACTGTAAGGTTACTGTAGAAATTCGTGGGTAAAAAACACAAAACCCACTCGATTAGGAGTGGGTTTTCGCAATGGAATTGGAGTTGAGCATATCTATTTTATCGCGGATGTTCTGATCTATTGCCCAGGTAGTCAGGTCGATCAACTATGCACTGGTTCTGGTTGTTGCGGCCATTGATAACTGATTTCAGGTCAGCCTGTGCCGCGCACCCGCTACGAAATTCTTTGCTGGATTTATTTGGATCAAAAAATCTTTATTGGCTGTACAATTAATGCAATAGTGGCGAGTAGCGATTTTGCTTTAGTACTATGTTAGTACCGTCAATTCGCAGTCTATTTTCTATATTAATTTAGGTGATTAGGCTGCGAAATAGCAACCCAAAAGTAAATAGGCTGACAGCCGACAACATGTTGGGCGGCTTCGCCGAACACACAGCACACAGGATATACAAAAATGATGAATGATAAGATTGTCTTAATTACAGGTGCGACTAACGGCATAGGAAAGCAAACTGCGCTGTCTCTTGCAAAAATGGGCGCACAAGTAATTATCACTGGCCGCAACGAAAAAAGCGGAGCAGAAGCAGTTATTGAAATTAAACAGTTAAGCGGAAATTCTAAAGTTGATTTGCTTCTGGCTGATGTTTCAAAGCAAGCAGATATTAAGACTTTAGCCAGTCATGTCAAAGAAAAATATGCACGACTTGACGTTCTGATTAACAATGCTGGTTTAGCCGCTGCCAAACGGCAATTAACTGGCGATGGCATCGAAGCAAATTTTGCAGTAAATGTTGTTGCGCCTTTTCTACTCACCCATCTTTTATTAGATTCGCTGAAAAACAGTCAGTCTGCACGAGTCATTACTCTAATGGGTGGCGATGTTCCCAATAAATTAGAAATTGATAATTTACAAGGAGAGCGCAATTTTGATGGGCTGAATTCCTATTCTCACTCTAAACTCGTAATGATGATAATGATGTATGAGTTTTCGCAACGAGTAAAAACTTCAAAAGTCACAATGAATTGTTGTTACCCTGGGCAAGCCAGTACAAATATGACCCGTAGCGTAACGCCTGAAATGTTCCCCAAAGCCATGCGTTGGATTTTTCCAATATTCCAATTAATGACTCGACCTGATAATGGTAAATCAGCGGCGAAAGCATCACGGTCATCAATTTACTTGGCTTCTTCTATTGACGTTGAAGGTGTCACCGGAAAATATTTCGACCCGAAATGCAAAGAGACCGCAATGCCTAAAATCGTTTTCGATTCAGAAGTACGTCAGAACTTATGGGAAAAGGTTCATCAAATCGCAGGTGTCTCTGCATAACCGCGGCCCAATTATGGTCGGCGGGGCCATCACTGATCCCACCGCCACTCCCGAACCGGACATGAGACTTTCACCTCATCCGGCATATCATTCCGCACGCCGGGATGATATGCCGGGTCTGCTCGGTAACGGGCAGGTCTACCGCGATGGCGTTCTCTTGATGATTGAGAATGGCTTTTACCATATCCCCCCGATTTTATACAAGTAAATATTTACAATTGCCCCGCTTATTGGCTTTTCACGCTTCGCGTGTGGTTCGCGGAGCATAGGATTAGTACCCTGAGGCGGTATTGCGTTTTTTGATATACTTGAGAAAAAGGAGAAATTATGAACGGAAATGATTTCATGGCTTGGATCTTGCGATCTCCGCTTCACGGCATGTTTAGCAAAAGTATGATGCTCATCACAATAACGGGGCGCAAGACAGGAAAGAAATTCTCAATCCCCGTTGGCTATTACGAAGACGGCGGATATTTATGGACAGTCTCCAGCCGCGACCGGACATGGTGGCGGAACCTGCAAGGCGGCGCGGAATTGCTGCTTCGCCTCAAGGGAAAAGACGTGCGCGCATTTTCAGACACCGACTTGAATGAAGAGTCGGTCTGTGCGCGCCTGGTGGATTTTTTGATTCATATGCCGCAAGCCCCACGTTCTTTTGGCGTCCGCATGGAAAATAAAATTCCCAACGCGGAGGACGTTGCACGTGTTGGGAAGACTCGATTGTTCGTGAAAACGAAGTTACTGGAGTAAATTTATCTACGGCAGGAATTGCCGGATCAAAGAGAGCGCCATGTTGATCGAGCGGACGTAGCCGATTTTGTCCGTCTCATTGGTAACGATCATGGTGGGGACACCGATCATACGAGAATTGGTCAAAAGCAGCGGCAATCGAACCTTGAGAGTTATTTTTATAGACGAGACTCCAGAAGATGTTTGCGTGGATATTATGTGGGAACTGAACAAAAATAAAGTCGTTAGCGAAAAAAACAGCAGACAGGCGGTTTATGTTCAACGTTCCTCCAACAAGTGATTACACATGGGCGCAAAGTTTCTTAAAAAGCAAAGAAGAAGAAGGTTTGCTTTGGCTTTATGAGCAACCAAGTTAATGGCAGTAAAATAAAGGTTGCTTCCATAAAACACTGCCCAATTATGGTCGGCGGGGTGGTTACCCACCCCACCGCCACTCCCGAACCGGACATGATAGTTTCTACATAGGCTTCGTTCAAAAAGGCTGTCCCTTTTCTGCGGGGACAGCTGCGTAACGGGCAGCACTACCGTGGTGGCATTCCCTTTAGCCGTAAAAAGTTCTTGATTAATTTCGCAAAAAGGTGTATCTTTGTTGTAGACACAAAAGGAGAAGCCTTATGCTCACAAAAGTTCAAAAATGGGGTAACAGCCTTGCCCTAAGAATCCCAAAGGCTTTTGCGCTTGACGCACAACTTGAAAACGATTCTGTCGTAGAAGTTTCACTTATTGATGGTCAAATCGTTATTAAACCAATTGTCGCGCCAAAATGGACACTTGAGCAATTATTGTCGGGCGTAAATAATGATAATCTTCACCACGAAACTGATACCGGTAATGCTGTAGGAAATGAAGCTTGGTAAAACTATGGCATACATTCCGAATCGCGGTGACATCGTTTGGGTATCTTTCACTCCACAGGCGGGACATGAGCAGGCTGGACGACGCCCGGCCTTAGTTTTATCGCCAGCAAACTACAACGGCAAAGTTGGTTTGGCAACTTTATGTCCAATTACCAGTCAAATCAAAAATTACCCTTTTGAAGTGCTAATACCTGATGGTTTGAAAATTGGCGGCGCAATTTTATCTGACCAGGTAAAGAGTCTTGATTGGAAAATAAGACAAGCTGAGTTTATTTGTAAGTTACCCACTTCGACACTTGATGAAGTTATGCAAAAACTTGGCACATTGATTGGTCAATAAATAGTCAGAGGCACGTGTGCGGTCAAAAATGCCCAACTATGGTCAGGGGCGATTGCTCACCCCGCCGACACTATCGAACCGGACATGAGATTTTCACATCATCCGGCTGATCGTTCCGCACATCGGGATTTGTCCAGGAAAAACATCTGGGTGATATGGGGGGATGGCGGGCAATTGGCAGTTCTTCCGAAATGCTTGTCCTTTGCGCAGAGATGATTGACTTCCGATACCAAGGTGGTTATACTAATAAGAAAAGAAAGGTATAACTAATGGCAACTACTATAAAAACGGCAATTTCAATTCAAAAAACGTTGTTTGAGCAGGCCGAAAGTCTGGCGCAACAACTTAATATGTCTCGCAGTCACCTTTTTGGGCTGGCAATTGAGACTTTTGTCAAAAATCACCAGAATAAGATTCTGTTAGATGAGATTAATCAGGCTTATTCTGATGAACCTGACCAAAACGAAAAAATTCTGCTCTCCAAAATGCGCAAACCGCATCGTAAACTGGTGGAGAGCGAGTGGTAATCAATCAAGGGGAAATCTATTGGGTTGAATTGGATGAGCCGTCTGGTTCAGAGCCAGGTTACAGTCATCCACATGTTGTTGTTCAGAATAACGTGTTTAATGCCAGCAAGATAAATACCGTGATAGTTTGTGCATTGACTTCAAATCTAAAACGAGGACAAGTGCCAGCTAATGTTTTACTTGAACAAGGTGAAGGTGATTTACCAAAGCAAAGCGTTGTTTTAGTTTCGAAAATTTTCACGGTGGATAAATCACAACTTGGGGAATTTATCGGTAAGTTGTCTGAGCGCCGGGTAAGGCAAATATTGGAAGGCATTTATTTGTTGACCGAACCTCGTAATCTTGAATAACGCAAAACAAATTCAAGTACCTTTGCAACCTTTAAGCAAACTAATCCCAGTTGGTGGGCAACTGATCACCACACCGCCACTTACTGCTGCCTGAGAAGATCATTCTATCGTATCTATCCGTCTCACAGCATCCTGAAGAATTTCCCTGATCTGCATCAATTCAAAAGCAGTGAATCCGCTGTCATTTCCCCTGATGTGAATATACACAAATTCCCTCGGGGGAAGATTGCGCAGCGGTTTTCTCATACAGATGTACTTTGGCGTTCCAAAACTGGATAGACTCCCCCACACCCACCAATCCGGGAATAACGGGTCTGGTAGGATGATTACCGTATCCACAGCCACGTTCTGCCCAGGAGCAAGCGTACCAATCGCTTTCGATGAGTCAAAACTCAGGTCAGGAAAGACATCAACGCTGGTATCGCCAACGGTATAAACGGCCCTGGGGGGAAACTTCTCGCGCAAGTTTTCAATTATTGACATGATAAAACTCCAGTGCATAAAACGCCCTGATGGGTTCACGGCATGCACCGCAAACCCATC
>CAILYI010000061.1 GCA_903838415.1 uncultured Anaerolineae bacterium
AGACCTGCCAGTGGCAAGCGCCGGTTCCAACGCCGGATGGTTTGTATCAATGGGACGAGGCGACTCTGACCTGGGTGGCTGTCTGATCCGCTTTTCGAATCGCATGACAGATAGCACAAATTCCCTCGAGGGAATTTTGTGCTGTCATCAGGATGAAGAAAGCGGATCACTACTTCTGAATTGGAATAGATCGGGGAAATACTTCAGGCGCGTGGAGTGGCGGCGGGGTGAGCAATCGCCCCGCCGACCATAATTAGCTTGCTTTTGACTTGATAGCCTATGCTTTTACTATATGTATCCTTATTGCTTCTTCAATAAATTCTCGTCCGAAAACCTCAACCTTTTTAGGTTCAAGGGCATTGTGCTCATAACGACAAATAAAGTTTTCATTATCTGCTGAATAAGTAATTTCTCTTAACTGAGGAGTAATGTGATTATGAATTTGGTCGAGTCTTTCATAGAAGAACGGAGTTTCTTCTCGTGAAATTAAAACACTAACATCACTAGGCGATTTAACTCTCATTTGGTTACTGGGCAATCCAAAAAAGAACATATAGCGGGAGCGAGTTTGACCAGAAACAAAATCTAACCGAAAAAACCAACTTCGCTTAATAATTATTCCTTGTTGGGCACTAAGATACTTTTCAAAATCTATAACATCATAGCCTGTAAAGAAAACAGTAACAATATCGGCGGATACTTCATTCCATGTATCTACTGTTTGTTTGAAAGAACTACGCAAAAGTTCCATTGCGCTTCGCCAAATATCATACTGAACTCGAATTTTATTTTCTTGCTGAGTTTTTATTTGGCTTGTTAAAGAACGCGCCCATTCCGTTTTATCTAATTGGTCTCTGACGGCTCGTTCATATTCATCTAAACTTTCTTCAAGCGTATCTGTAACTAATGAAATAAACGGTGTTAAATCAGAACTGTGGCTGGCTCCAAGTGCGTCATAATACCTTGCCCTATCATCGCGAGTTACTATGGAAATTGGGTATCCATGCCTCATCAATACAAGATTCATGAGAATACGAGCAGTACGTCCATTACCATCTACAAACGGGTGAATATAGACAAACCATGTATGGGCGGCACAGGCAAGAACAACAGGGCTGACTTTTGCTTCATAGGAGGTAGTCGTTATTTGTTCTAACCAATTGCAAAGTTTTTCCATCTCATCAGGCACTCGGATATATGTAGGTGGTTTGTATGGAGAACCAGAGATTTCTACATCTGATAAACGATATTTTCCTCCATTGTTATCGTCAATTCCTTGTAGGATAGCGGCATGAATCTGACGAACATCATGTGCCGTAATTGGCTTATCTGTTTTAGATGCAAGTTCTTCAAAAAAAACCATTGCATGTGCAAGATTTTTTGCTTCAAGCGTGTCTTTTAAAGGTTTGCCAGTAATGGTAAGTCCTTGCTCAACAACCATTCTGGTTTCGCCATAATCAAGCCGATTACCTTCAATAGCGTTTGAATGGTGAATATTTTTGATGCGAAAGTATGTTTGAATTTGTTTTAAAACTTCAGGAGTTAATTTCCCTTGACTTCGCAGGATTCTTACTCGTTCATCAATTTTGGCGACTAAAGGAGAAATTCCTTTGTCGTAAACATAAGGCGTGCCGAGCACCTGTGATTCGGGGTTATATTCTGTCATGAATACATCTTGGGGAAAATCATTTTTACTGATTGTATTTTACTTTGTTTTGCAAGCAGCGGCCCAACGGTTTGCGTGGAGTGGCGGTGGGGTGGGCAACCACCCCGCCGACCGGAATTAGCTTGCTTTTGACTTAAGCTTGACATATTTTACCGTAAGTGCTAATATTTGCTAAATTAGCTAATTTGGAGATAATAGCCATGAATGAAACGAAAACTATCCCTTCAACAGATGCTCAAAATAATTTTGGGCAAATTCTCAACGATGTTGTTCAAAATAACACGCGATATGTAATTAAACGAAGAACGATACCGCTAGCAATTGTATTAAGTTTGTCGGATTTTGAGCAAATCATGGCTAACCAAGATGAACGGCAAAAAATGACCCATGTGGTTCAAGAATTGGGGCATGTTTATAGTTTAGGCGAAACTGTTCAAGCAAAAGTTGAAACCGCGTAGGAAAAACTATATGAACACAGCAAAAAGTGTATTACTGAAAAGTGGCTTTACAGAAAATGATTTTATTGAGCAAAAAAGCTGCGCTGTCGTTTCTGGAGATGTTAGAAATGAATTGTCAAAACTTCCAGAAGATATTTTCCAATGCTGTGTAACTAGCCCGCCTTACTGGGGATTGCGCGATTATGAAGCGGTTAACCAGATAGGCGCAGAAGAAGAGCTTGATGACTATATTGATAATTTGGTAAACGTATTTCGAGAAGTAAGACGTGTTTTGAAAAACGATGGTATTTTTTGGCTTAATATTGGCGATTCTTATACGAGTGGTAATCGAACATGGAGAGGTGCGGATAAGAAAAATGTGGCTCGCGCTATGAGTTATAGACCGCCAACACCAGAAGGATTAAAACCTAAAGATTTAATAGGTGTTCCCTGGCGACTTGCATTTGCTTTGCAAGCTGATGGTTGGTATCTTAGGTCAGATGTTATTTGGCATAAACCCAATTGTCAACCGGAATCGGTAAAAGATAGACCAACTCGCTCTCATGAATACTTGTTTCTATTTTCAAAATCTGAAAAATACTATTACGATTATGAAGCTATTAAAGAGCCAGCGGTTTTAAAAAACGGAAAAACAAAAAATAAACGTACTGTGTGGTTTCCTGATGCTAGCGAATCCATTTGGAATATTAATACAGAGCCTTTTATTGGAGCACACTTTGCTGTTTTTCCAAGAGCACTTGTGCGCCCCTGTATTCTTTCGGGAAGTAAACCCGACTCTCTTGTTCTTGACCCTTTTTTTGGCTCAGGAACAACCGGTGAGGTTTGTTTAGAAACAGGTAGGCAGTGTATAGGAATTGAACTAAAGCCCGATTATGTTGAAATAGCAAAACATAGATTATCTATTGAACAGAGATTACCTTTGTTTTGATGGTGCGTACAACAAATCATTCGAAGGAAATTCCCAAGTTGCATGAACGCGGCAATATTTTTTCTGGATATGCTTAACTTGTAACTTTCTTTCTCCACCGCCATCAAAATATAGATGAAATTTATCTACGCCATTTTCATCTCTAACGTAACAATAGCCCGGTTTGGGAAACTGAGGACTATCGATTTTCATTTCGAGTTCGCCATCGCTGGCTTCAAACAATAGAGTCTTTGGTATTTCTACAAGCTCATATTTCCAGTTATGAGGCGTTTTAGAGAGCGTACGTAAAGATAAAATGCGGTCGTAAGATTTCATATGCCTGAAAAATTGCTCTCTGAGATTTTCAAGCTGTGATGGATTATCTCCCCATACCCCATGCCCAAGTTCCATGAACTTGGAAATATGAATTTCATCCAATTTGATTTGTCTATCGGCTTGCGTTTTGAGGGAGAAATTTATCTCATTGATTGTTATATCGTGCCCCAGATTTCCTTTTGGGGAAATTTCGGCTCTTTTACCGCAAAAATTCGCCACTCTTTCTAGCACATATTCAAACTTATCTTTAGAAAACGGTTCTTTGGACATGCAATGGTGAATTAGTAAAGCGTCTCCAAAACTCTCTAACATGCACTCATCAAATATGTCTGAGTCTACGACGTTATAAAAATGGGTTACTGAAAACTGGCTGATAATAGATTCAACCCATCCAATTTGGGATGATGAAAGCGCGAACAGTTTTTCACCTAATAACTTTATCTGTGCTTTTTTATCGTCTGGTGTCATATGAAAGCCTTTATCGGGGATATTTCAACAAATTTAATTATCTTTTCACGCTAAATTGGATATAAGGCAGCAAGCATCGCGGTAGAGCTGCCCGTTACCGAGCAGACCCCGCATATCATCCAGGTTCTCTTATTGGACAAATCCCGGCGTCCCATAGGGATTGCTACGCTTATGCGGAACTACCGCACCGGGCTTTTCACCAGTACCTGCGGTACTAGCGCAGGCAGAGATACTCGCTTCCGCAAACGGCATTACGGCAGACCTAATAATACGATCAATCGCGCATATCATCCAGCCTCTCTTTCTGGACAAATCCCTACGGGAACGAACAGCCACATAATGCCAGGGCGGAAATTGGCAGGGAGAGACGCCTGTTTGCACTCAACTAGACAATTACGCGAGATTACACTAATACTGTACAGCGTTTCAGGATTGGTTTCAAGCATAAATCGCGCCAGGGATTTCGCGGCAGGATAAAGGCACCTGGGCGCCATCCTGAAGCGTCTGGGGCGAAACCACGATCAAATTCTCCGCAAACAACGCCCATAAAAGTAATTGAAAACTATCTGTTTTTATGGGCGTTGTTTATTGTGTTTGATACATTATAATAAGTTGAAGTGCGCACTTTGTAATTCTTATTGAGCTTGCTCAATTACAGATAATGGAAAAAGTGGGTAATTTTATGGCTTCCAAAAAGAACCTTTCCGAAAAGCAAAATGTTTCCCCCATGCCGGTTGATCAAACCTTCCACCAGTTGTTTGAACAACGTACTGTAATCATGCTGTTGATCGAACCCCAAACGGGCATGATTCTCGAATCCAGTG
>CAILYI010000062.1 GCA_903838415.1 uncultured Anaerolineae bacterium
GGTGGGCGTGCGGGAATTGGTTGGTGTGGCCGTCCTGGAAGGCGTGAAGGTCAGTGTGGGGGTGAAGGTTCTGGTGGCAGTGGCCGTGTTGCTGGGCGTGAAAGTAAGCGTCGAGGTGCGGGTGAAGGTGGCGGTGGCGGTGCGCGTGAAGGTCGGAGTCGGCGTTTTCGTCGACGTATTGGTGGGAGTGGGGGTGATGCTGGGGGTAAAGGTGGCCGTGGCGGTCGGCGTGCGGGAATTGGTCGCTGTGGCGGTGCGCGTGAAAGTCGGCGTGGCAGTGCGCGTGAAAGTGGCGGTCTTGGTGGGAGTGGAGGTAATTGTCGGCGTCAGGGTGATGGTGGGCGTAAAGGTGTTGGTATGAGTCGGGGCGCGGGTGCTGGTGGGCGTCCCTGTGGCGGTGCGCGTAAAGGTGACGGATGGCGTGAAGGTTCTCGAGGCTGTCGCCGTGTTGCTGGCTGTGAAAGTGACCGTTGGCGTGCGGGATGCGGTGGCGGTGGCGGTTTTGGTGACCGTGGCCGTTCGCGTGAAAGTGGCGGTCTTGGATGGTGTGAAAGTGATCGTGGGGGTTGGGGTGATGGTGGCTGTGAAACGTGGGGTGTGGGTTGGCGCGCGGGTGCTGGTAGCCGTCCCTGTGGCGGTGCGCGTAAAGGTGACAGATGGGGTAAAAGTGTTCGTGGCTGTCGCCGTGTTGCTGGCAGTGAAAGTGATCGTCGGCGTGCGGGATGCGGTGGATGTGGCGGTTTTGGTGGCGGTGGTCGTGCGCGTGAAAGTGGCGGTCTTGGAGGGTGTGAAAGTGATCGTGGGGGTTGGGGTGATGGAGGGCGTGGAGGTGATGGTGCGAGTTGGGGCGCGGGTGCTCGTCCCGGTTGCCGTGGCCGTCTTGGTACGGGTGGAGGTAATCGTGGCGGTGGGGGTGATGGTGGGGGTGAAGATGCTGGTGCGGGTTGCTGTGCGGGTAGGGCTTGCTGTTTTTGTGGCGGTGGCCTTCAGCGTCGGTCCCACGGTTTGCGTGAATCCGGTTGGCGTGATCGTCAACGTGTTGAGACTGGCCCGCGTTAGCGCAGGCGCGAAAGGTGTCTTGCTCGGGGGGGGTGGGGTTTGACTGGGGGGCGTTGTGAGCGCCACGACGGTTGGCCGGGGGCCTGGTTGGGTGGGTGTCAGTTGATCCGCCAGCGGTTTCCCATAGATGGCGGTAACCACGGCGAGCGTACCCATCAACAAGGCCGCGCCAATCCATCTCCAGGCGATGGTCATACGCTGCAGGCGGCTGCGGTAAAACGGATCCTTGATCCCGGTCCGCAGGTTGCGGATTCCGACTACGATAAAAAACAACGCCGAGAGCCCGGCGAAGATCAGGAAAGCTTGGATGAATACGCTGATCGTCATGAGTCAGTCGCGCTGTTTCTGGCCTTATAATATGAGATTGAAGCTATGTAAGTTTAACACAGAAAAGGGAACGGCGCTTTGCTTTTAGCATGCCTTTCGTTACAATCAAGCTGGGTTTCGATTAATTTCAACGGTGTAAGGGCTTTTGTCCACCAATCTCACGAAGTCCACTAAAAAGAACAAGAAATTCGGTTTCCTTCGTGTTGCTTCGTGGATAAAAGGGGTTTCTTTGTTTCGACAAGCTTAACAACCTTGTTTCGACTGGCTCAACAACCATTCCGGCTTGCCCGGGTTAGGAGGCCTTCATGACGAAAAAACAAATTCTTGTGGCTGGGAATATTGGGACTGGAAAGACATCACTGACCGAGCGAATAGGCGCGCGCATGGGCTGGACGACGGGCTACGAGTCAGTTTCAGACAACCCATACCTGCCAGATTTTTACAAAGATATGAAAACCTGGTCCTTCCACCTCCAGGTCTACTTTCTCGGACATCGCGCCCGGCAATATTTGGAAATGGCTGCTGATGCGCGCACCGTCATCCTTGATCGCTCGATTTACGAGGATGCTTACATTTTCGCCCGCGCTTTGCACCACATGGACAATCTTTCGGAGCGTGATTACATGGCCTATCTGCGGCTGTTTGATCTGGTCGTCAACAGCCTTCCGGCGCCTCATCTGCTGATTTACCTGAAAGCGCCGGTTGACGTTTTAATGGAGCGCATCAAACGTCGCGCCCGCGGCATGGAAACGGGCATCAGCATCGAGTACCTGGCTTTGCTTGATTCCTTCTATGAAGACTGGCTGAAAAACTTTGACCTGTGCCCGGTTCTCACCATCCGCACCGATAACCTGGATTATGTCAATCATACGATTGCGCTTGAAACCGTCACGCGGCGCATCACTGACAAGTTGGCCGGGAAGGACGTGATGGAATTATGATTAAATTTGAGCCCATGACCGAGCAAGATTTCGCCGCCTTTATTCGCAAATCCATCCCGGAATATGCCTATGACCAGATGCGCGCCGGAAATTGGACCGCCAACGAAGCCGCCGGGCGGGCGCGCGCCGAATTTCAGCAAATGCTGCCCGAAGGGCCGCAAACGTCCAATGCCTATCTGCGCGTCATCTTGGATGAGCAGGGCCATAAGGCCGGTATGCTCTGGTATTTTGTGGATGAAAACCGCTCGCGGAAAACAGCCTTCCTGATTGACTTTTTTCTCTTCCCCGAAGCGCGCCACAAAGGCTATGAGTCCCAGGTTTTTGAATTGTTCGAAAGCGAAGCCCGCGGGCTGGGAGTGGAACGCGTGGAGCTGCAGGTATTTACCCACAAAAACGAAGAGATTAAGCTTTACCGGGAAAATGGCTTTCAAGAGATCAGCGTTTTCTTTGCGAGAGATTTGACCCAACAGGACAAAGCATGATCAACCTTGTACCGATGACCGAATCCGACTATTGGGCGTATCTTACAGCCGTCGTCCCTGATTACGCCGCCGATTTGATGAAATCCCGCCACTTGACGGAGCAGGAAGCGCTGCAACGCGCCCGTCAGAGTTACGATGAATCATTGCCGCAAGGCCTCCAGACGCCGGGGAATTTTGTCTCCAAGCTGGTCAATCAAGCTGACGAAGTGGTGGGCTTTCTCTGGTACTGGCAGAATGACAAACGCCCTGGCGTGGCCTTTATTTACGACCTTGAAATCTACGCCCCATTTCGCCGCCGCGGATATGCCAGCCAGGCCATGACGGCGCTTGAAGCTCATGCCAGGCCCAAGGGTGTGACCAGGCTGGAACTGCACGTTTTCGGCCACAATACCGCGGCGCGTGAGTTGTATAAAAAAGTGGGCTACGCTGAGACCGATGTACAGATGGCGAAAGAGATTTGACGATTACGGCTTCATTTCTTGCAGGCTTCGCAGATATGCTAATCAGCAGTGAAAAAGATTTGTTTCTACAAGCTCAACACAAGTGTCTCGGCTAGTTCTGGTTCATGGTTTATGATTCAAGGTTTCTTTTTATTGGTAGCCGTTTTGCGTTCAGAAGGGATTTTATCCATGAAAGCTGAAATTTCCCCGAATACCACACCCCAAATCAGCGAGGACCTTATTTCGCTGTTGCGCCAGCTGCCGCTTTTTAGTGATTTACCGCGCGGCGAACTCAAATACCTGGCCTACACCCTCAACCGGCTGTCCCTTGAGCCGGATACGATCGTCTTTCGTGAAAATGACATTGGCGAAAGCTTTTACATCGTGATCGATGGCAGCGTGGATGTCATCATGGCGATTGATACGCCCGATGAAAAACTGCTCGCCCGGTTGGGTTCTGGGGAATATATCGGTGAGATGAGTCTGGTGATTCCGGGCGGAAAACGCTCGGCCAGCATCCGCACCCGCGAGCCTTCGCATCTGTGGGTTATGACGCGCGAAGAATTTGATGAGCTGCTCAATCGTCAGCCGAACATTGCGTATGCCATGGTCAAGGTCATGAGCGACCGACTGCGTAATTCGGACAGCGCCGCTTTCCGCGAATTGCGCGAGAAAAACCGTCAGCTGCAGGTGGCCTACGACGAATTGAAGGATGCCCAGGAACAGATCATCGAGAAGGAAAAGCTGGAAAAGGAACTTCAACTGGCGGCCGAAATCCAGAGATCGATCCTGCCTCGAACGCTCCCGGTGCTGCCGGGCGTGGATTTTGGCGGTCACATGGATCCGGCTCGCAGTGTTGGCGGCGATTTGTACGATGTGTTTCTGCTCGATGAGTATCGCGCCGGAATTCTGATTGGTGATGTGGCTGATAAAGGCGTGCCTTCGGCGATTTTTATGGCGCGCACGCACGCCCTACTCACCGCCGAAAGCCTGCGCGGCGGCCCGCCCGGGGAGGTGCTGCGCAGCGTCAATGCCTATCTGACCCGCCTCGAGCAGGGCGACCTGTTCGTCACGGCTACTTATGGGATTTTTGACATCCGCAGCGGGGTGTTCTCTTACGCCCGGGCCGGGCACGAACTCCCTTTGCTGGTTTCCGTTTCGGGGGAAGTGCTCGAATTACCCAAAAAGGAGAGTCTGCCGATCGGACTGTTCCCCGAAATTCCGCTCGATGAATACTCCATCGTGATTCCACCCGGTGGCACGCTCTTACTTTTTACCGATGGCATGTCAGATTGTCGCAGCGCGCAGGGTGATGAATTTGGCCGCGCACGGATTGCCGAGGTGTTGAGCCAGGCGCATGGCCTGGCGGCGCAAGCTGTCTGTGATGAACTGCTGAAAGCGCTGCTGGATTTTCGCCAGGGCGCTGCGCAGGATGATGATGTGACCCTGGTGACGCTTCATCGCGCCTGAGTGTTGTGTGAAAATAAAAAGGGCTGACGCGCGTCAGCCCTTTTTGGTGTCTTGGGATTTCTTGCCAGCCTGACGCGCGCCGGTTACAGCAAATCTTCCATCAATTTCATCGGGACTACCGCTGCGCCGACGATGCCCGGCCCGGTATGCACGCCCAGCACCGGCGAAATGCGGCTCACTTCGAGCTTGGCGACGTTCAAGCGTTCTTCCGCCATCTCGGAGAGCATCTCCGCGCCGTGTTGGAAGCGTCCGTGCAGAACATTCACCCAAACCGGAGTCTGCTTGTAGATCTGCTGCAGGTTATCGGTGAGCGCTTCCAGCGCGGCCGGAATGGTGCGCGCCTTCGTCACGGTGCTATATTTGCCATCTTCGTGCGAGACGTTAATGATCGGTTTGAGCTTCAGCAGCGAACCCATCAGGGCTTGCACACGTCCGATGCGTCCGCCGCGCGCCAGGTATTCCAGCGTTTCGAGCGTGTAAATCACTTCCGTGTTGGCGCGGATTTCGGTCATGCGTTCCTGGATTTTTTCCATCGTCCAGCCCGCTTTATCGGCCAGCGCCGCCGCCAGCACCTGGAAGCGTTCCCCGCCGGAGAGTGTCATCGTATCCCAAAAACTGACCTCGGCTGCATCACGGGCCTGTTCGCCGCCCACCTGCGCCGAGTTGATCGTTCCGCTTAATCCCGACGAAATGTGGATTGAGAAAATGTTTTTGCTGGTTTCCGACAACTTGCGGTAAAGTTCCTCGAACATGCCGCTCGAAGGCTGGGCTGTGGTCGGGATGGCCGGGCGCATGGCTTCCAGCCGGTTGTAAAACTCATCAGCAGAAATATCTAAAGCGCTTACTTCTCCCTCTGGAAACTGAATAAAAAGCGGAGCCTGGGCAATTCCCAACGTCTCCAGCTCTTCAGCGGACATGTCCGCGGCACAATCGGTTACAATTTTCATGGATTCTCCACTTTCTTTGGCGTGTTGCCATAACTAATTATACTGTTTCTGTTCAAGCCGTCAGCAACCAATTTCTTATCCCATGAAACCAATCATCCGTCCTTACCGATCTGCCGATTTCGACGCCATCAACATTTTGTGGCGCATTTCGCGTGAAAAATCCCTGCCAGATTTTCAGCAGCGCAAAGGATATTTTTTCTACCAGGATATGGCCTACTTCCGCGACCATATCCTCACTGAAAGCCAGGTTTGGGTGCTGGAAGAGAGCGAAACCGGTCGCCCCGCAGCCTTTATGGCCGTTAAAGATGATTTTATCGAACATCTGTACGTTCATCCCGACCACTGGCGAAAAGGACTTGGCGGACAACTGCTGCAATTTGTGCGGACGCTTTCGCCGCAGCACCTGTGGTTGTACACGCTGCAAGTCAATCACAACGCCCGCGCCTTTTACGAAAAAAACGGATTCGTGATTGCAAGCCTGGGCATTTCGCCGCCGCCCGAATCCGAGCCGGATGTGCGGTATGAGTGGTTTTTGGGGTAACGTCGCTCAGTGACAGGCCAGGGTCGTGGTATTGACGCGCGCTGAGAATCCATTGGCATTAAACGCTTCAAGTTCGTAAAAATAATCCTTGTTTGGCGGGACGTTGTCCTCATAAGAACTGCTCAAGGCGCTGACAGTTGTCAGTATTTTGCCATTGCGATAAAGGTTGTAACCGGTCGTATCGGGCTGAACTGCCCAGGTGAGTTTGACTGTGCGCTGATCGGCGCTGCACGCTGAAGAATCATTGAACGAGACAGGGTCCGCCGGGATGGGCGGCGTTGGGTAAATCGTCAGGCTGGCGCTGGGGCCGCTCAAAGTGCCCAAAGAGAACGCTGCCCAACAAGTCTCGCCACTCGCTGGGATTTGGATCAACCCCCAGGTTTTGAGATTGTTCTGGCCGATCACGTCGACGGTTGCGCCAACATCGAAGGCAGTCACTCGCAAATAGCCCGTCCCCGGGCCTTTGCGACAGTTGCTGCTGGCATTGAAAGTCAAAGAAACAGCTGAATGGCCTTTGGCGTTAGGGTTGGGAGTGGCCGTTTCGGCAGGCTGACGTGTCTTGGTAGGGATTGGCGTGGGCGTGGCGGGCGGTGGCGGATTCTGAAGTTCGAAAGCGCCACGGTCGCATTTTGCGCCCTGGGGACGCGTTATGCCGCGCTGGTCGCTTGCGTTGCAAGCCGCCGAATCAGCCGAGTTGATGGCCGGGCTGTCTGAGTCCAGCGCGCGGGTCAGGGTTTCTCCGCCGTTTGCGGTGAGCTTCAACAGCCGCGGATCTGTATTCGTCAGATCGCTGGGGGCCGTCAAACCGCAGCTATTGGCCGTTCCGCTGACGGCGCTGTCGATATTGAATCCGCCGGAAGTGACTGGTTGAAAGCAATTCCCTTCCGTGGTGCGCCCGGCGATAATCGAATTGCTGATTTCGACCGCGCTGCCAATCCCGGGATTCCAAATTTCGTAGGCCGCAAAGTTGTCAGCAATGGTGCTGAATCGTATTTGCGTCAGTCCACCCTGCAAATTTGCGACTGCATAGCCGTGATTTCCGCTGATGGTGACATTTTCCAGCGTCATGTTGCCTTCAACGTTGTACAAACCGGCAGCATCGATGGCGGCCCAGTTGTTGACGACTGCGCTGTTGGAGATGTCCAGGCTGCTATCCAGGCCATAAGTGAAAATCGCTCCACCATTTCCGCTCTGATCGGTCTGGTGATTGTTCTGCAAAATGACGCGGTCCACGCTCAAAATTCCCTGGTTGGCAATGGCGCTGCCAAATAACGGAGTCTGGCCGTTCTGGAGGACGAGTCCGCTGAGGGTCAGGGCTTTCCCGGGTTTGACGTCGAAAATTCGATCGATGGCGTTGCCGTCGATAATGGCGTTCCCCTCGCCCGCGATGATCGCATTGTCGGTAATATCCAGGTCGCCGAGCGCCGCGGCTTCTTCATCAGCGCCGGTCAGTGTCAGGCTGTAGGTTGCATCGGGCAGCTCGATGGTTTGCGTGCCGGGGCAGCTGTTGGAAGTGACAATCGCCTCGCGCAAGGAACAGTCTGTTCCCAGGCATAGGCCATCATTGGTGTCTTCGGCTTTGGTGACCATCAGGGCTGATGTTGAACAAAGACTGCTCAAAAAATCGGTTAGCGTGCAGGCAGAACTTAAGGCGGCAGTCGCGGCCAGCACTGCCATCAATCTGAATAAAGTTAGTCGACGGGTTTTCATCGTTCCTCTTGTTTGAATTATGGCTAGCATACGCCTCCTGGCTGGTTGTGTCAACTTACCCGGCAGCCGGAGTCTTTGATAAAATACATCCATGCCTACCCCTCTTCGCCCAACCCATCTTGAAGTAAACCTATCCCAGCTTCGCCGCAATGTCGAAGCGATTCGCGCCAAAGTCAGCCCGGCCAAAGTGCTGGTGATGCTCAAAGCCAATGCTTACGGTCACGGCATTGACGGTGTAGCGCCGTATATCGAGCCGTTTATTGATGCCATCGGCGTGGCTGTGTTGGATGAAGGCATCCACCTGCGCGAAATCGGCATCACCAAGCCGATTTTGGTGGCGGGCGGAACCCTGCCTGAACACGTCTCCTATTACCTGGAGTATGACCTGACACTGACGGTTTCCTCCCTGGCGGTGCTGGATGCGGCCGAATCTGCGGCTCTAGCTGCCGGGAAATCGCTCAAGGTGCATCTCAAGATTGATACCGGCATGGAGCGCGCGGGCGTGCGCTGGTACGAGGCTGAACCGTTTCTGGAACACTCGCTGCGCTGTCCGCATCTCGACATTGAAGGGATTTATACACATTTCGCCAATTCCGAAACGCTTGAACCGCCGGAAATGCCGAAGAAATATGGTTTTTCCTACGCCAGTACGCAGTTGGAACGTTTCAACGAAGTGCTGCGCTTCTACGAAAAACGCGGATTGCCGCGTCCGCGCCTGGTGCATACCGCCAATTCGGCGGCGATTCTCAACCTGCCCGAAAGCTATTTTGACATGGTGCGCCCCGGCGTGATGTTCTACGGCATTTATCCCGACCCGGAGGTGCTGCATACGGTCGCGATCAGCCCGGCTGCCACCTGGAAATCGCAAGTGGTTTACAGCAAAATCACCCAGCCGGGAAACCCCGTCAGCTACAGCTCGCTGTGGGTTTCGGATAAAGTCATCCGCACCGTTACCGTGCCCTGCGGTTATGCCGATGGCTATTTTCGGCGCATGACCAATCTCCCCAAGGTGCTCGTCAACGGCCGGAAATATCAACAGGTCGGGCGTATCTGCATGGATCAGTTTATGGTCAATCTCGAAGCGGATCACGCTGAATTGGGTGATGAAGTCATCTTGCTGGGGAAGGCCGCCAGCGGCGAGCAAATCTCCGCTGAAGACCTGGCCGGATGGGCCGGGACGAATCCGTATGAAGTGATGACGAATATCGCGGCGCGCGTGCCGAGAGCTTTCATCCGTGATGATAACAATGCTTGATGATAAAGCGAGCCGGTTCGGATGGCGTGGAGATGGGCGGTATAATGGTTCCGCGCACTTCCTTTTTACATCGTCCTTATAACTTTCCCCGTTTTTGGAGGCAACTTGAAGAAAATTATGAACTATGCTGGCCTGTTTTTGGTGGCTGGATTGGTTATCGCGCTCGACCAGTGGACAAAGTCGCTTGTGCGAACATTGCCGCTTGGTACGACTTGGCTGCCCATGGGGTTGGGATGGCTCGCTCCGTATGCGCGCATTGTGCACTGGTACAACACCGGCGCGGCTTTTGGCTCTTTCGAGGGCTATGGCTGGGTCTTCACCGTCCTGGCGTTTCTCGTCGTCGGCCTGATTATCTATTACTTTCCACAGGTCGATGATCAGGATTGGTGGTTGAAGCTGGCCATGGGCATGCAAATGGGCGGCGCATTGGGAAACGTGGTTGACCGGCTGCTGCGCAATGGCCGGGTCACGGATTTTATTTCAGTGGGCAACTTTGCCGTGTTTAACGTCGCTGATGCAAGCATCTCGGTGGGGGTGGTGATTTTAATCATTGGGGCCTGGTTCAAGGAAATGGCTGACCGGAAAAAGGCTGCGGATGAGTCCGATCTGGCTGATGAAGGCTCGGGCGGCGAATCCGTTGTCGAGTCTGGAGAAACTCCGCGTGAGTGATCGAATCGAAAAATTCCACTATAAAGGCGCCGGGGAACGGCTGGATAAGTTCCTGGTAGATTGCATGCCAGAGTTTTCGCGCGCGCGTTTACAGGGCTTGATTACGGATGGTTTTGTGGAAGTGGCTGGCCGCGCGGCAAAAAAAGGCGGTCAGATGTTGAGCGGCGGCGAAGATCTGGTGGTGCGCATTCCCCCGACGCATTCTGTCGGGTTGATTGCGGAAGACATCCCGCTGGATATTGTTTTTGAAAACGACGAATTGATTGTGGTCAATAAACCGGCCGGGATGGTCGTCCACCCGGCGGTGGGACATGACAGCGGCACTTTGGTCAACGCTGTTTTGGGCTACGAGCCGGACATGGAAGGAATCGGCGGCGAAGAGCGCCCCGGCGTGGTTCATCGTTTGGACAAGGATACTTCGGGCTTGATTGTGGTGGCCAAAAACGAACGGGCGCATCGCTGGCTGCAGGACCAGTTCCGCCTGCGTAAGGTGGAAAAAACCTACCTGGCGCTGGTGGATGGCAAGCCGCCCACACCGACCGGCCGCGTGGAGGCGCCGATTGGGCGCGACCCACAACAGCGCAAGAAGATGGCGATTACCACGCTTGCCAAGGGCCGCGAAGCCGTCAGCGAATATAAGACTTTGGAGAGTTTTCCGCGTCACACCCTGTTGGAGTTCCATCCCCACACCGGGCGCACACATCAGATTCGCTTGCACTGCGCATTCTTGGGCTGCCCGATTGTCGCCGATCCGATTTATGGACATAAAAAAGCCAGCCTGGATTTAAAACGGCATTTCTTACACGCCTTCCGGTTGAAAATCATCCTGCCGGGCGAGAAACAGCCCCGCACGTTTGAAGCCGAGCTGCCGGATGATTTGTCGCTAGTATTGGAGAAGTTGAGGAAGTAAGGGGAAAAGCAGGAATAAGGAATGAGTAATGAGTAATAACAATACCTTCGCCAATTACTGGCTTGAAATCGGCAAAAAAGCCGAGTGGATAGCGCCCAAACGGGCGATTTGTTGAAATATCTTAGCCAATAAAATGGCATCAGGTTTTTCCCGTAGGTGCATCGGGACGATGTCCGGAAGCATTTTAATTATTTCGGAGGCATAACGATAGCCGCGATAGCGCGATTTCAAGTCCAGAATGCTGTAATCCGGATTGTGTTCTCGTAATGGCTCTAATAACGCATGGCTGAAGTTGACCATAAAAAACGACAGGTTGACCGCATTGGTGACCGCGGTTTCCGTGACATTCATGAAATCTTCCAAGCCCCAATACTGCTTGGTGTCGCGGAAATTGAACTCGATTTGGAAGCGCAGGCTGTAGAATTTGATGATTTTGTCGTAAGCCAAATCCAAATCAGTGCTGAACAAAATTACATGAGCCTGCGTGTTCGTCACCAGATTGGTCTTGAGAATGATGACTACGTTGAGTGGAAAATCAACATCAGTGTTGCAGAACTGGCCCTGATAGATATCGGTTCGGAGACCATCTTTGAAAGATGCTTCTTGCCAGTATTGGATATCCAGATTGTGAACATCGATTTTTGCGCCATACTTGGGCTTTGCACCCGAACCAGTATGTTCTCCGACAAAAGCTGTCTTAAGCGCTGCATCGGAACGTAATTTGGAAATCAAGTGCAATTTCTCTTGTCTGACCATCCAAGCGCTCGGATAGTTACCAAAATGTCCATCCAATGCCACATATCTCAAAGTGATGAAGGCACCGAGCATAGCAATAAAACTTTTCAGAGCGGTTTGGATGCGTAATAATTCAGCATTGAGCACAACCACTGTCTTATCTTTGTTCTTGCTGCCTTTGGGACGGCCCGGTTTTTTCTTTTCACCGATCGGCTTGGCTTTTCTGGCTTCCGCTTTGGCCTTGCTGGCTGCCTTTTCTTCGGCACTTTTGACGATTGGGGTCGCCTGCAACGGATAAGAATGCTCTTCGTTGATATTTATCAAGGAAAAGGCAAAAAACGAGATGCCTGGAATGACCTGTTGTTGCAGGCCAGCAAAGAAACGATCCAGCCCGTACGTTTTCTTACCGGCTTTGCTGATGACCGTTTCATCACCGGCTCCAATATATTCGTCGGCAGGCTTCAAAAACCTTTCTCGGAATAAGACCCATTGGATAGCGCTCCACATCAGCGTGCTTTGATAGAAGCGCTGGATAGTTCGATAACTGCCATCTTTCTCGGTCCAGCGAGAGAGACCCAACATGGTAATCCGTCCATTGATCGTCAGCACGCCAAAAATTACGTGGCTCATTTGGCGCAAAGTCGTTTTCTCTAAAAGAGGTGCAATGCTCTGTAAAAGTGCTAAAATCTCTGGCATGGGCTTCTCGGGTAAGTTGGGTTTTGGAAGACTTCAACTTTACTCGAAAAGCCCTATTTCTTTCAACTAATTTTGGCGAAGGTATTGCCTTATTACTCATCCCTTATCCCTTCCCCACCCCCAGGAGCCCCATGGAAACCATTGATTTACGTTCTGACACTGTCACCCAGCCCACGCCCGCCATGCGCGAAGCGATGGCGAAAGCGGCGGTTGGAGATGATGTTTACGGCGACGATCCCACCATCAATGCTTTGCAGGAGCTGGCGGCTGCAAAGTTGGGCAAGGAAGCCGGTTTATTTGTCCCTTCGGGCACGATGGGCAATTTGGCGGGAATTTTGGCGCACTGTAATCGCGGTGACGAAGTAATCATGGGCCAGCATTCGCATACCTTTTTACATGAAGGCGGCGGAATTTCTTCGTTAGGCGGCATCCATTCCTGCCAGATCAAAGAGCAGGCAGATGGTTCGCTGGCCCTGGCAGATATTGAAGCGGCCATCCGCTTCCCGGATGATGACCATGAGCCGGTCACGCGGCTGATCGAAATCGAAAATACGCAAAACGCCTGCGGAGGTCTCTGCCTGACGCCGGAATATACCCGTCAGCTGGCAGATTTTGCCCACGCGCGCGGACTGATCCTCCACCTGGACGGAGCGAGGGTCTTCAATTCGGCCGCCGCGCAGGGCATTGACGTCAATCAGCTGACTGGGCCGGTGGATTCGGTCACATTTTGCTTGAGCAAAGGCCTGGCAGCGCCGGTTGGCTCCGTACTGTGTGGCAGCGCCGCTTTCATTAAAAAAGCCCGCAAAATCCGCAAGCATTTGGGCGGCGGAATGCGCCAGGCTGGCATCCTGGCTGCGGCTGGGATTGTGGCGTTGGAAACGATGACCGATCGCCTGGTGGAAGATCACGCCCGGGCGCGGACGATGGCTGAAGGCTTGAGCGAAATCCCGGCTATTGTGCTGGATCCCGGTTCTCCGGCCACGAATATGATTTTCTTCACCCTGGCCGATTCCGTCAAATTGACCACGGCGCAAATCGAGAAAAAGATGGAGGAACTTGGCGTGCTTGTCAATGCCAGCGGGCCGCGTCGCATCAGGCTGGTGACGCATGTCTGGGTGGACGATGCGGGCGTCGATAAGACGGTCGCGGCCTTCCGCGAAGTGCTGCAATAAATTACAAGGGCGACCCCAGGCGGGCCGCCCTTGTTTTATGTGGTTATGGATTTTCAATCCTACACGATTGCAAAAGCCCGGTAAGGGTAAAGATCGCAGGTCATGAATAATCCAGGTTACTGGGAAGTTGCCTACAATAATTTTTAAGAAAATTTATCACTCAGCTTGCTTTTTAAGTAAAAGGCGGTATTATTTAGATACACTTATTGTTAATCCAGGGGGCAAGCACTTTTTTCATCATAGCGAGCATTGTAGCCACTTTTAGCGAATGAGAGATAGCTATGTTTACTCATATTCTTGTGCCGTTGGATGGTTCTACCCTCGCGGAATGTGTTGTGCCGCACGTCATGTCCCTGGCAATTGCTCTCGATGCGCGTGTCACCCTGTTGCATGTGCTGGAACGGCCTCGCGACACCGCTCCCTTTCAACCGATTGATCCCCTCAAGTGGCATCTCAAAAAAAATGAAGCCGGGATTTACCTGGATCATATCATGGCGCATTTCCAACAGGCCGGCCTGAATGTCGATAAGACCATTCAGGAAGGTCCGGCGGCAGAGTGTATCATTAGCTACGCCAATAACAACCAGGTCAATCTGATCGTCCTCAGCACACACGGCTCCAGTGGAATGAGCATGTGGAATGTGAGCAGCGTGGTGCAAAAAATCATCCTGCGCGCGAACAAATCCACTTTACTGGTGCGGGCCTTTGAAAAGGTGAATAAAAAACCGCAGGAAATTCGCTATCATCGGCTGTTCATCGGCTTGGATTGTTCTGCCAGGGCTGAAATGGTGCTGCCGGTGGCGATCAGGCTGGCAGGCCGTTATAACGCCAGCCTGATTATCGGAACGGTCATCCAAAAGCCTGAAATCGTCAATCGCCTGCCAGTCTCTGAAGAAGATGCCGGGCTGGTGACTCGGGTGGCCGAGCGCAACTACAAGGCGGCGGCTCATTACCTTGACCAGATTCACGCGCAGCTTGCACAGACGGGCCTCGGGATCAAGACCAAGCTCGTCGTCAGCGATAGTCAGATTGCCGCGCTGCACAATATGGTGGAAGAAGAAAAAGCCGATATGGTGATGCTGGTTGCTCATGGCCGCTCCGGGGAAGACCGTTGGTCCTACGGCAGCGTCGCGACAAGTTTTATCGCTTATGGCAGCACCTCGCTGCTGATCGTACAGGATCTGTCCGAGAGTGAGCTCAAAATCTCGCAAAAAGAGATGACCAGTGTTGAAATTCAAGGACATTAACCATGCCCGAGACTCCAACACGGCCACTTGCTGATGTTACGATTCCGGGGAAAATCACTAATCTTTTACAACCTCGCACCGCGATGGAAGTGTTGGCGCTTGAACTCGCCGAAAAGCTGACCATTTCTGCTCATCCCGTTCGTCAATTTCCGCTTTCGCTCCAACTCAAGGAATTATCCCGCGCCATTCAGGCAGCCCACCGCGCTTTTGAAGAAGTCAGCCACGTCCCACACAGCATTGACACGCTGTCCGCGGAGTGGGTGCTGGATAATTATTACATTATCCGGCAAGCCATCCAGTATATCAAGCACGGCATGCCGGCTGATTTTTATTACCGGCTGCCAAAAGCCAGCTTTAACGACAGCCGGGAAATGGCGCGAATTTATACACTGGCCAGAGCTTTTGTCAGTGCCAGTGACAGCCGCCTCGACGCAGAAAATATAAAAACCTTCATCGATACCTATCAAAGTGCTAAACCGCTCAAAATTGGGGAAATATGGGCCTTTGCCAACATGCTGCGCCTGTGTATTTTGGAGACTCTCGCCGTCGCGTTGGGCAATATCCGAAAAATTCCTTACAAATCAAGCTACCCGCTGCCAGACTTCCATTTCGTTGGCGAGACTCTGGCTGAAAATGGCTCCCGTTCCCCCTCATCTGACGAAACGCTGGTCTCGAATTGCATCACCAGCCTGCGCATGCTCAATACGCGCGATTGGAAAAGTTTCTTTGAAGAAACCAGCCTACTCGAAAGCATCCTGGGGACAGATCCCGCTGGCGTTTACGCGCAGATGGATTTTGATTCCCGGAATCGCTACCGCAACATCGTGGAGGAGTTGTCGCTGCATACGCATCTGGATGAACAGGCGATTGCGCGCCGGGCCGTTTCCCTCGCCGGGCAGGGCATCACTTCGCGTCACCGCCATGTTGGTTACTACCTGATTGGCCCCGGCCGAGAGCAGCTTGAAGATGCCTGCCAATACCAGGTCCCGCTGGGGCTGCGCTTCAAACGCTGGCTGATGCGACTGGCTCTGCCGGTATATCTCGGCAGCATATTTTCGCTGACCGTCCTTTTCAGCCTGGTTTTTGCCGGATATGCGCTTTTGTCAAACGGCAGCCTCGCCCAAATCATCCTGGCCTTATTCCTGGGATTACTGCCGTCTTGCGCGACAGCCGTCGATCTGGTCAACTGGCTGGTTGGACAGGTTGTTCATCCGCACACCTTGCCGAAACTGGATCTTCAAAAGGGTATTCCGGTTGAATTCAGCACGCTGGTGGTGATTCCAACTTTGTTGAAAAACGAGAATGAGCTGCAGTCCCTGCTCGGACAATTGGAAAGCCACTTCATCGGGAATCGGGATCCCAATCTCCACTTTGCCTTGCTGACGGATTTTCCTGATGCGCCTCAAAAAGAGATGCCTGGTGAGAGTGAATTCATGGAGCGCGCGGTGGAAGGGATCAAGCGCCTAAATCAGCGCCATGGCACACCAGCCTACCAACCCTTCTTTTTGTTTCATCGTGAGCGCATCTGGAATCCTGGCGAAGATTGTTGGATGGGTTGGGAACGGAAGCGTGGCAAGCTGGAAGAATTCAACCACCTGCTGACGCACGATCTGGATATTTCCGGCACCTCCTTTATTTTGCAAATTGGGGATTTGGGCGTCTTGCCGGGCATTAAATACATCATCACCGTCGATGCCGATACTGTTTTGCCACGGGAAACCGCTCGCCGCCTGATTGGGACGCTGGGCCATCCCTTAAACCAGGCTGAATTCGCCCCCGGGACGAATCGGGTGATCGCCGGTTATACGGTGCTTCAGCCACGGCTTCAAGTCCGACCGACTGTGGCGAATCTATCCATTTTCACGCGCAGTTTTTCGGGCGACACCTTCATCGATTTGTATTCCCGCGCCATCTCGGATGTTTTTCAAGATTTATTCAACGAGGGCAGCTACATTGGAAAAGGCATTTATGACCTGGCGGCTTTTGAGCGCTGCTTGCAGAATCGCGTGCCTGAAAATGCCATTTTAAGCCATGATATGTTTGAAGGTTTGCAGGGCCGCTGCGGACTGGTAACGGACATCATCCTGTTTGAAGATTACCCGCCGCACTACCTGGCTTTTACCACCCGCATGCACCGCTGGGTGCGCGGTGACTGGCAGCTTTTGCCCTGGCTGATGCGTTTGGTGCCACAAAAAACCGGCGGCAAAATCCCCAATGACCTGTCGCTGCTCAACCGCTGGAAAATATTTGATAATCTGCGCCGCAGCCTGACGCCGCCGTTTATCCTTGGGACGCTGGTTTGCGCCTGGTTTTTCCTACCGGGCTTTGCCCCGGTATGGATATTGCTGGCTTTTTTATCATACATCTTGACGATTTTGACAACTTTTTTGGCCAATCTACGCGCTCATCAAGCCTCTGACCAGCCTGACATCGCCATCCACTCATTCCGGCAGGTTGGTTTGCGCCTGTTGTTAGAGATTCTCTTCCTGCCGTACCAATCGCTGGTGGTGGTGGATGCGATTGTGACAACCCTGGTGCGTCTGACAATCACGCACAGGCATTTGCTGCAATGGACGACTTCGGCGCATACGCTGCAAGTCTTCGGGCGCGAGTTGAAAATTTCGGTGGCCTGGCGCCAGATGTTTTTTGAGCCGTTTTTTGCGATGGTTATATTCCTGCCCCTGTTGGCCTGGCAGCCGGAGCGCCTGTTGAGCGCTTGGCCGCTGCTGGTTTTCTGGATCAGTTCACCATATTTTGCCGTTCGGATCAGCCAATTGGTCTCGCGCCCGGCTTCCCCCCTCAATGCGGCACAAGAACATGACTTGCATCGCCTGGCGCGCCTCACCTGGTTGTTCTTTGAGCATTTCGTGGGACCGGAAGATCATTGGCTTCCGCCGGATCACTTTCAAGAAAGTCCCCGCGGATTGGTGGCGCATCGCACTTCGCCGACCAATATCGGGCTGCTATTACTTTCCACGCTGGCGGCTTATGACATGGGCTATATCGGCGCGCAGGAACTGGCGCTGCGTATTCACAATACTTTCGACACCTTGAACCAGCTCCCGCGCGCCCGCGGACACTTTTTGAACTGGTACGATACGCACAGCCTGGCGCCGCTGCTGCCGCGCTATATCTCCACCGTGGATAGCGGCAACCTAGCCGCCTGCCTGTTGGTGCTGCGCCAGGGTTTGAAGGACATCACAACCCGTCCCGTGATTAACTGGAGCGGATTGGTGGATACGCTCGACATGCTGCTGATGATTTTGGATGAAGCGCACATGCGCAGCCCGGCGAATGAGTTGTACGAAACCATTCTGAATGTGCGTGATCAGGCCAGTAATCTTGATAAAGTGAAATACGACGCCTCGCACTTGTTGGTGACAATTTTTGCAGAAAGCCGGGCGAAGATTGATGCCGCGCTGATCAATTTCATCGAAAATTCGACGGCGCAACTCGATCAAGGCATTTTGAACCGTCTTGCCACCTGGGTGGGCCGCGCCCGTTCCCACCTGGAAAATATCCAGCGTGATTTGCAAACCCTGGCTCCCTGGTCATTGAGCATGACTAACATCCCGCAGTTGTTTGGGCAGGCTGATCTGCGTCCCGAGCTTGCGGCTGCCTGGCAGAAACTGCAGGATTTGCTGTCGGTCAATCCGCAGTTGGGCGATATTGAGCAAACCTGCTTTAGCGCGCTGACCATCTTGCACAGTATGCAGGTTGAGCTCCTTCCGGACGAAAAAGAAACGGCTGATTGGATTGAATCTTTCGCGGCGCAGCTGGATGTCGCCTGCGAAGCGGCGCGCCTGCTCCAGGCTGATTTACAGACTCTGGGCGAAGAATCTGAGAATTTTTTCCAGTCGATGGATTTCAGTTTCCTGTTCGACGCGCGGCGGCAGATTTTTCACATTGGATTCAATCTTGAAAGTGGCTGGCTGGATGCCAATTACTACGATTTATTGGCTTCCGAAGCGCGGATTGCCAGTCTGATTGCGATTTGCAAAGACGATGTGCCGCAGAGTCACTGGCTGTATCTTTCCCGCCCGCTGACACAGGTGCAGGGTGTACGTTCGCTGCTCTCGTGGAGCAGCACCATGTTCGAGTATCTGATGCCTACGCTCTTTCTTAAGAGCTATCCCAACACCTTGCTCGATCAGAGCTGCCAGGCCGCAGTTCAGCACCAAATCGCTTATGGTAAGGAAAAAAACGTGCCGTGGGGCATCTCTGAATCAAGTTTCTATTTCTTCGACGCCAACCAGGCCTATCAATACCGCGCCTTTGGCGTGCCGGGCATGGGATACAAGCGCGGCCTGGAAGAAGACCTGGTCGTCACACCGTATGCTTCGATCCTGGCGCTGCCGTTTGCGCCGCAGGCCGTTGTCCAAAATATTGATCATTTTCGCAGGCTCAATATGTGCGGGGATTATGGGTTGTATGAATCGATCGACTTCACCGTCGCGCGCATGGGCACCGGGCAGGAATACGCCATCATCCGCTCCTACATGGCGCATCATCAAGGCATGTCCTTGCTGGCGTTGGATAACTTCCTGATGGGTAATAAAATGACCCGGCGTTTTCACGCTGACCCGCGCATCCGCAATGTGGAACTGCTCTTGCAGGAGCAGCCGCCCCTGCGTGTTGAAACTGAAAGCCCTCACCAACACGGCGCGGGCGTCGTCCAAACCGATCACTCGCTGGTGGCGCTCGATCCCTGGCCGGGATTGCCCAATGCGCCGTATCCGCAGGTGCATTGTCTTTCAAACGGCCATTACAGCCTGTTGCTTACCGCCACCGGCAGCGGTTTCAGTCGTTGGGGTGACCTTGACCTGACGCGCTGGCGCGCCGATACCACCCTGGATAATTGGGGCATGTGGCTCTACGCCTCCGACCCGCAGACTGGCCGCCTGTGGTCGTTGGCCAGCCAGCCCATGGCGGTGCATCCGGATAGTCAGAAAGTGCAGTTTTATCCGAATCGCGTGGAATTTGACCGTCGCGATGGCGAGATTTCCTTTCATACGAATATCGCTGTCGCGGCTGATGATGATGTCGAAATCCGTCACATTTCAGCCACCAATCACAGCGACCAACCGCACCCGCTTTTGTTGACGAGTTATGCCGAAGTGATCCTGGCGGCACAGGATGTTGATCGTCGGCATCCGGCTTTCAATCGCCTGTTCACCGAGAGCGAATTTGTTGAAGATGGGCAAATCCTGTTATTTCACCGGCGCCCGCGTTCCGTGGATGAAAAAACCGTTTACCTGGCGCATTTTGTCGTGCTGGTAGATGAAAATGCAAGCGTCAGCGGCTATGAAACCGACCGGGCGCGGTTCCTCGGCAGTGGCGGCACCGTCCGCGCTCCGGCGGTCTTGCTTGATGGGGCTGAGCTTTCCCGTACCACTGGCGCCACGCTTGACCCCATCCTTGCGCTGCAAGCCAGGCTGATTTTGCCACCCTACGGTAGCGTTCAGCTGGCTTTTGTGACCCTGGCGGCCTCCTCGCGCAAAGAAGCGCTTGAACTGGCCCGTCGTTATCGTCACTGGAATTACGTCCGGCATGCCTTCAATCAATCTGCCAAAGAAGCGGAACGTGAAATGGGGCAGCTTGGCTTGACATCCGCTCATCTGGAGCGCATTGAAAAGCTGCTTTCCGCCTTGTTTTACTCATCTCCGGCCTTGCGCGCTGCGCCGGGGATGCTGATGGCCAATACGCTCGGACAGCCCAGCCTGTGGTCGTTTGCCATTTCTGGCGATTATCCCATTTTACTGGTGCGCCTGCTGCGGGAAGGCAGCCTGCAGTTGTTGACTGAATTGCTTCAGGCGCACACCTATTGGCGCAGGCGCGGCCTGAAAATTGACCTGGTCATCATCAACCGGCGCGAAACCAGCTACGACGAAAACCTGACCGGGCAAATCCACCGTTTGTTGACTCAAACCGGCAGCGACTCGTGGCTCAACAAGCGCGGGGGCATATTCATGCTGCGTGAAGACAGCCTGAGCGCGGCTGAAAATATCCTTTTGGTGACTGCGGCTCGCGCCATGCTCGATGACGATGCCGGGCTGCTGGATGAACAGCTTAAAAAATTGGACCGGCAGCCGGTGCGCCTGCCGCACTTTATTGCCATCCACGAGCCGGATGAACCTGCCGATGTTTCAGAGTGGATAGAACGTCCGTCCGGGTTGCTCTTTGAGAATGGCTTGGGCGGCTTTTCTCCGGATGGGCGCGAATACCAGATCTATCTTCAGCCAGGGCAGTGGGCTCCCGCCCCGTGGATTAACGTCATCGCCAACCCCGATTTTGGCTTTTTGGTGTCGAATAACGGTTTGGGCTGCACCTGGGCGCAGAACAGCGGCGAAAACCGCCTGACGCCCTGGCACAATGACCCGGTCAGTGACACGCCGTCCGAGGCCATTTACCTGCGGGATGAAGATACCGGCCAAATTTGGTCTCCCACGCCGCTGCCAGCGCGCGCCGAGGCGCCTTATCTCATCCGTCACGGGGCTGGGTATTCCATTTTTGAGCATGCCAGCCACGGGTTGAGTCAGCGCTTGCGGTTGTTCGCCGTCCACGATCAGCCGGTTAAAGTCATCCAGCTCAGTTTGGAAAACAAATCCAACCGCACCCGCCGCATCACGATCACCTATTATGCTGAATGGGTGCTGGGGAATTCGCGCGATACCACTTCGCAGTATGTCATCCCCGAATTTGATTCGCGTCGTTTTGCCCTGTTGGCGCGCAACCCCTATAATGTTGAGTTTTCGCGCAATGTAGCTTTTTTGGCCGCCACCCGTGAATTGAATTGGGTCACGACGGATCGCAGGGAGTTTTTGGGCATGCTGGGCGGTTACGCTCACCCGGCGGCACTGGATCGCGTGGGTCTGACTGCCAGCGTGCAGGCCGGTTCGGATCCGTGCGCGGTGATGCAGATTTCGCTCTGGCTTGCGCCAAACGAGACGAAGGAAGTGACTTTCTTGCTCGGGCAGGGCTCGGATCGCGTCGAAGCGGAGCGCCTGATTGTCGATTATCAGAACCTGGCCCACATCAACGCCGCCTGGGAGGCGCTGGGCGCATTTTGGGATCAGCACCTGAACAAGGTCAGGGTGCAGACTCCGGACGCCGCGCTGGACATCATGCTGAATCGCTGGTTGCTGTACCAGGCGCTTTCCTGCCGCATCTGGGGCCGGACGGCGCTCTATCAATCCAGCGGCGCGTTTGGTTTCCGTGACCAGCTGCAGGATGTATTGGCGCTTCTGCACTGCCGCCCGGATCTGGTTCGGGAGCAAATCCTGAACGCGGCCAGCCGCCAGTTTGAGCAGGGCGATGTGCTGCATTGGTGGCATCCGCCCTCAGGGCGTGGCATTCGCACGCGGATTTCTGATAACCTGCTCTGGCTGCCGTATGTCACCGCGCAATACGTCAAAGTCACCGGGGATGCCACCATTCTGGGTGAGCTGCGGCCATTTTTGAGCGCCGAACCGCTGAAGAATGACGAAGATGAACGCTACGGACAGTTTTTCTATGGCGAGCAGCTGGATTCAATCTACGTCCACTGCCTGCGGGCGCTGGAAAAAGGAGTCACCTCGGGCAAACATGGTCTGCCCTTGATGGGTACCGGCGATTGGAACGATGGCATGAACCGCATCGGCATTAAGGGCCAGGGCGAGAGCATCTGGTTGGGCTGGTTCACTTACACCACCCTGATCGATTTTGCCGGGATTTGCGAAAAGACCGGCTCTGCCCGGCAAGCGCAGATTTTCTGCAGCCGGGCCGCGGAACTCAAGCAGGCGCTGGAAACCTCCAGTTGGGATGGCGACTGGTATCGCCGCGCCTATTTTGATGACGGTACCGCGCTGGGGTCGGTCGAAAGGGGCGAATGTCAGATCGATTCGATCAGCCAATCGTGGGCGGTTCTCTCGGGCGCTGCTGACCCGGCGCGCGCGCGGCATGCCATGGATTCGCTCTACAGCCGCCTGGTGCGCCACGAGGATGGGCTGATTATGCTGCTGGATCCTCCGCTCAATCTCACGCTGCGCGATCCCGGCTATATCAAGGGCTATCCACCGGGCATCCGCGAGAATGGCGGGCAGTATACCCATGCGGCGCTCTGGGCCATCTGGGCTTTTGCCAAACTGGGGCAGGGCGATCGCGCCGCCGAACTTTTCAGGCTGATTAATCCCATCAATCACGCCGATTCGCCCGCCAAAATCGCCCGTTATCGCGTGGAGCCTTACGTGATCGCCGCCGATGTTTACAGCGCGCCGCCACACAACGGGCGCGGTGGCTGGACGTGGTACACCGGTTCCGCCAGCTGGATGTACCGCCTGGGCCTGGAGGCCATGCTTGGTCTGCAGCGGGAAGGCGATATTTTGCATATCGTCCCGTGCATCCCAAAAGACTGGCCTTCCTATGAAATGGAATATCGTCATGGCGATACGCATTACGCCATTCACGTCGATAACTCGCGGGGCGTCAACACCGGTGTTTTGTTTGTTATTTTGGATGGGAAAACCCTGGTCGAAAACGCCATTCCGCTGCTGACGGATGGCAGGCCGCACCAGGTGACCATCGTCATGGGCGAATAGCGCCAGGCGGGCGCGCTGCGGTGAGCAAGCCAACCCTACGCCGTGATCGAGAGCAGGTGACTGTCAGTTGCAAACTGACAGTCACCTGCTTGATTCGACGCGCTCCGTCGTAATTGGGGCAGTAGGGGCGACCCGCGCTGCGCAAACAAGCGTCAGGTTGTGCTGAATTGCCTGGCAAACAAGCACCTTGGTAAGCCGGAACGGGTCGCCCCTACGCCAGTCTGAAATGACAAACAAAAACAACCCGCCTCACACGAGACGGGCTGTTTTGACTCAGCGACGCACAGGCAGAGCGGCCCCCCCGCAACCAACCTACCAACTACCAGTGTACCTATTTCCCTGTCTACCAACTTACCAACCTACCCCCCAACCAGTTTTCAGTCTCAGAGCGAGAAGCGCGCCACCACCTGCTGCAGGCCCTGCGCCAGGTCCATCATCGAGGCGGCTGAAGCGGAGACTTCTTCCACCTGCGCGGAGACTTCTTCGGTGGAAGCGGAGACTTCCTCGACTGCGGCGCTGTTTTCCTCGCTGACGCTGGCGATGTTTTCGATGGCTTGCGTCAGTTCTGATGAGTTGGCGGCCATCTCTTCGGTGGCGGCGGTATTCTCTTCGATCACCGCTGAAACGGTATCGACCGCTTCGACCAGTTCGGAGGCGGCCGCGCTGACCTTGGCGGCGGCTGTCCCTGCATCTTCAGCTTGTTTGTAGACTGATTCGGCGGCGGTCAGGATGTTATCGAGCACCACTCCGGCCGAGTTGGCGCGTACCACTCCGGCTTCCACCTCGCTGGCGGATTCTTTCATGGCGCTGACAGCTTCGCTGACAGTTTTCTGGATGCCCTTGATCAGCGCGGCGATTTCCTTGGTGGCCAAGCTGGAACGCTCGGCCAGCTTGCGGACTTCATCAGCCACGACGGCAAAACCCTTACCCTGTTCCCCGGCGCGCGCCGCTTCAATGGCGGCGTTCAGGGCCAGCAGGTTGGTCTGACTGGCGATATCTTCGATGGTTTCGACGATGGCGCCGATTTCCTCGGAGCGCGTGCCCATCTCTTCCACCTTGTTGGCGGAGAGACCGACCTTGGCGCGGATGGTTTCCATCCCAACGATGGTGTCCTTGACGGTCTTGGCGCCATCACGTGAGTAGCGTGCGGCTTCAGCCGAATCACGGGTGACGGCCTGGGCGTTGCTGGTGACCTGCTCGATGGCGGTGTTGATGCGGGTGGTGACCTGCGAGGCCTTGCTGATGGCCTTGGCTTGTTCCTGCGCGCCCTTGGCGACGCCTTCGATGGCGCGGCTCATCTGTTCGACCGAGCTGGAGGTCTTGGTGACGCCGGCGGTTTGTTGGGCGGTGCCGAGCGCCACTTGTTGAATGGTGGTGGCGATCTGGCTGGTGGCTTCACCGGATTGTTCCGAGGCAGTCGCCAGCTGTGCCGCCGCGGAGGAAACCGCATTGGCGCTGTCGGCGACCTGGCCAACAGTATCGCGCAGACCTGCCACCATTTCGGCAAAGGCATTCCCCAGCTCATCCTTGGCGGAGTTGGCCTTGACCTTGATAGTCAGGTCATTTCTGGCAATCGTGGTGGCGGCATCGGCCATGCCCTGCATATAGTTGATCAGCCCGTCAAAGGCCTGGCCGATCAAGCCGATTTCATCCTTGCGTTTGCGTACCTTGTCTTTTTCAGCGTCGCTCACATTGCGCACCAGGTCGCCCACAGAGAGCGCCTGGGCCATTTTGGTCACCACCCCGAGCGGGTTGGCGATGCTGTTTGAGATCACAATACCCAGGGTGACCGCCAGCAAAACTCCCAATAAGCCCACGCCAATCAACAGATTGCGGGAGGAAGCAAAGGTCACATCGCCCTGGGTATTCGTTTCTTCAGCGATTTTTACATTGAGTGCGAGCAGTTTATCGACCGCTCCGCCCACCGCTTTGCGGGCATTCGCAGCGCGGCCGCCATCCAATAGGCTGGTGATCGCCTGCTCTTGTTTACCGGCGTTGTTGAGTGCCAATATTTCTTCCACCGCCAGCTGGTATTCATTCCAGGCAGGTTTGAGCACAGCCAGTTCCGCCTGCTCTTCAACAGTTAGTAACGTTGATTCATACGCTTTGAGATTTTCATCGATGTTTTTAATCATTTCAGCGATGGCGGCTTCACTTTTTATTTTTTCAGCCGGAATCAGCAGAGATTTATAAACATCGCCGCGGATCGTATACAGGTTCGTACTGACACGACCCAATTGATTGACCGGCAGTAATCGGTCAAAATACATGGTGGTCATACCATTATTGATGGTGTTCATCCCGGAGTATCCCGCGAAGGCGATCATCAGCATGAACACAACCATAATTCCAAAGCCCCCAAACAGCTTGACACTTGTCTTGAGATTGTCGATCCATTTCATGATCTTTCTCCTATAAAAAGTATCTGAGCCAACATCGTTCTCTGTCTAAACAATGGCCATCATTGGCTGCGAGGGCTTTGGTCTGGAAGGGTCTATTGATAAATATTCGATGTCCAGTTTTAGATTGAGAACCGTGCCACCACTTGCTGTAAACCCTGCGCCAAATCCATCATTGACGCAGCGGAGGCGGAGACTTCTGCCACCTGGGTTGAAACTTCCCCGGTGGATGTTGAGACTTCTTCAACTGTGGTGCTGTTCTGTTTGCTGACGCTGGCAATATTCTCAATGGCCAGCGTTAATTCTGACGAGTTGGCAGCCATCTCTTTGGTGATTAGATAAACCAGATTCTGCCGCTTTGCTTCCCGGCGAGCGCAGCTTTGGCCTATTTCTTCATGTTCCTCGGCGCTGACTGGTGGGTTTTGTCCACCGGCTGGGCTGCTGGCTCTGCGGAAATTTTGAACTGTCTCACCACCTGTTGTAATTCATGCGCCAAATCCATCAGCGAGGCTGCAGAGGTCGAGACTTCTGCCACCTGGGCCGAGACTTCCTCAGTGGCGGCAGAGACTTCTTCGATTGCCGCGCCGTTCTCTTCGCTGACGCTGGCGATATTCTCGATCGCCTGGGTCAGTTCGGATGAGTTGGCGGCCATTTCTTCGGTAGCGGCGGTATTGTCTTCGATTACGGCTGAGACGGTATCCACTGCTCCGACCAATTCAGATGCGGCGGCGCTGACTTTTGCGGCAGCGGTTCCGGCATCTTCGGCCTGTTTGTAAACCGATTCGACGGCAGTCAGGATGTTGTTGAGGGCTTCCCCGGCAGAATTGGCGCGCGCCACCCCGGCCTCTACCTCATCGGCTGATTCTTTCATGGCGCTGACTGCTTCGTTGACGGTTTTCTGAATCCCCTTGATTAACTTGGCGATTTCCTTGGTGGACATGCTGGAGCGGTCTGCCAGTTTGCGAACTTCATCGGCCACGACAGCAAAACCACGTGAGATATTTTCAAACTGCAACAGTTCTTGCGCTGGCATCCCGATCTGGATGATGCCAGGTTTGTCCTGGCGCGAGACACCCACGAACAGATAAGGTTTTCCATTGTCGTCGCGCGCCATGATGGGTTGCACCACCACGCCGCTGTTCTGTCCCAGCAGCGAGCGGAAAGCGGCTGCCTGACCTTTGCCTGTCTCGGGGAAGCGGAAACCGATCGCGTCTGGCTGGCTCGAGTGGACGATCACGCCATCGGCATCGGAGATGCTCAAAATTTCCACGCTTAATCGATGTGACAGGTTGGAAAGCTCTTGCGAACTCAGCCCGTCTGGACTGCGGGAGAGTAGCTCCGCCAGCATCTTTGCCACGCTGACCAGGTGGGTTTGAGCCAGTTTTTCATTGGCTTGCTTGCCTGAGCCTTCGGTGCGGGCCGCTTCGATGGTGGCGTTGAGAGCCAGCAAGTTGGTCTGACTGGCGATATCTTCAATCGTCTCAACAATGGCGCCGATTTCTTCAGAGCGGGCGCCCATGGCTTCCACTTTGGTGGCTGAAAGCCCCACCTTGCTGCGGATGGTGTCCATCCCGGAAATGGTTTCTTTGACGGTTTTGGCGCCGTCGCGTGAGTAGCGGGCCGCTTCGGCTGAATTGCTGGCAACGGCCTGGGCACTGTCAGTGACCTGGGAGATGGCGCTATTGATCCGCGTGGCGACTTGCGCCGCCTTGCCGATGGCTACCGACTGATCCTGCGCGCCCGTGGCGACGCCGCCGATGGCGCTGTTCAAGTTCTCCACGGAATTGGCCGTCCTGGAGACGTTTTCCGATTGCTGGATGATGCCCAGGGTCACCTGTTGAATGGTGGTGGCGATCTGGCTGGCGGCTTCCCCGGATTGTTCGGAGGCTGTCGCAAGTTTTTCCGCATCCAAGGTCAAATTGTTCGCGCTCTGCGAGACCATATCCAGCAGTGTTTGCAGGCTCGCAACCATTTGCGAAAAAGCGATTCCGAATTCGTCTGCCTCGCCCCGCGGGGTGACTTTTACGGTCAGGTCGCCGGTTGCAATCTGGTTGGCGATGTTTGCCATTTCTTGCAGGTACCGCACGGTGCTGTCAAAACCTTTTCCTGCCACTCCCAGCTCATCGGAACGCTCGATCAGGTTTTCTTTCACCTGGGCAGGCACATCCCAGGATAGATTTCCCTGGCGCATGTTTTGCAGTCCCTTGGCCATGGCTTCAATTGGCGCGCGGATATTGCGGGTGATTGCAAGACCCAATCCGGCGGCCAGCAGGATTCCCAACAAGCCTGCTATCAGCAAGCCGAGGGTGGATGCGTTGAATGTCTGGACGCTGCTTTCCTGGGATTTATGAGCCAGGTCCTGGTTGACAGTGACTAGCAGGTTGATCGCTGCTTCAACTTCCTGCTGGCTGGTGAGCGCGTCACCACCTACGATGCGATGCAGTGTTTCCTGCGAATTGCCACTTTTGGCCTGTCCCAGCAGCCCGATCACAATAAACTTGTACTTGTTCCAAGCGTTGTCAAAACCGTCCAGTGCATTTATTTCTTCATTCGTCAGAAGCGGGTTCTTACGGTAATCGGCGATAATTTCATCGACGCGATCCACTTCGTCAGAGATGGCTTGTTCCACCTGGGTGTGCTGCTTGGTAATGACTTCGGCAGGATGGCAGCTGGCGCAGTCTTGTCCAGCCGTGATACTGGCTGTTGACCGTCCATGCAGTTTGTCTGAAGCCTGCGTGGCATGACAGGTCAGGCAGCGGGTGGTATCGTTGGCTGGCTGTCCCGCGCTGACGTGGTGCGGGCCGCTCACCTCGGGGATGTGGCAGGTACCGCAGATCGGCCCGTTCTGGTTGGCACCGATGACAGTTTTGGGTTGGGGGATCTGCAGATAGAGTTGTAGATTGCTTTTAATTTGTCCCAGCAGCGCTTTAGCCTCACCCAGATTCTGGATCGGGATGGTGTGGTCAAAATAAAGGCTCATCATTCCGCTGTTCAACCGACTCATATCGGAGTAACTGAGTGTGATGGATGCTGCCAGAATCAAGACAATGACGACAAAACTTCCGCCTAATTTCAGCCCGATGGGCAGCTTGCTTAGTATGCGATTCATAAAGGTTACTCTCTTTGATCCGGAGACACGGCTATATTTAAACCATTCTTGAATGGATGTCTGTCATTTTCATTAATCGGTGTACCTATAATTTGAACTGAGCGACCACCTGCTGCAATTCATGCGCCAGATCCATCATCGCGGCGGCTGAAGCGGAGACTTCCTCCACCTGCGCGGAGACTTCCTCGGTGGAAGCGGAGACTTCCTCGACTGCGGCGCTGTTCTGCTCGCTGACGCTGGCGATGTTTTCGATGGCTTGCGTCAATTCTGACGAGTTGGCGGCCATCTCTTCGGTGGCGGCGGTATTCTCTTCGATCACGGCCGAGACGGAGTCGACCGCTCCTACCAGTTCAGATGCGGCCGCGCTGACTTTTGCGGCGGCGGTTCCGGCTTCTTCGGCTTGTTTGTAGACGGATTCGGCGGCGGTCAGGATGTTATCGAGCACCACCCCGGCCGAATTGGCGCGCGTCACGCCGGCTTCCACTTCGTTGGCCGATTCTTTCATGGCGCTGACGGCTTCGCTGACAGTTTTCTGGATGCCCTTGATCAGCGCGGCGATTTCTTTGGTGGCCAGGCTGGAGCGTTCGGCCAGCTTGCGGACTTCATCAGCCACGACGGCAAAGCCCTTGCCCTGTTCCCCGGCGCGCGCGGCTTCAATGGCGGCGTTCAGGGCCAGCAGGTTGGTCTGGCTGGCGATATCTTCAA
>CAILYI010000063.1 GCA_903838415.1 uncultured Anaerolineae bacterium
GCGCCAGGCCCCAGTTGAATGCGTAGCGAGCGGCGCCCGCATGGCGTGCACAGGCCGTCATCTGAACATTGTTCAAATCTAACTCGGTCTTGTACGCGCGCAGGACATTCATAGAACTATTGTACTATATAAGGAAATCCTTCCATGTACAGATTTGATAAGTTTTAGGATAACAGTTGACAACCCTTTCCGACAAACTCAAAGCGCTAGGCGTCAGCATCGGCGCGGCAGAAATCAAGCCGCCCACGCCAAAAACCGGCAGCAGCTCAAAGCTGGAAGCCGCCTTCGGCGGGCGCTGGCTGTCCACGTGCCGCGGCCCAGCCTTTGTGGTGGAACAGGTCTTCGATGCCTCCTACCGGCACGGCCAGGTTCCCATCCACGCCGCAGCGCCGCTCGCCACGCTGGCCGCCTGGGCGGGCGACGAACGCATCAGCGCGCTCAAGCTCTCCCAATTCGCTTTTCTCGATACAGAAACCTCCGGACTTTCGGGCGGCACCGGCACCTACGCCTTCATGGTGGGCGCCGGGCGCTTCATCGGGATGGAATTTCACCTGTCGATCTTTTTTATGGCGGACCCGGCGGAAGAACCCGCGCTGCTGGAGGCTCTCGCCGATTTTCTCGCCCCTTGCGCCGCGCTGGTCACCTTCAACGGCAAGGCCTTTGACGCGCCCTTGCTGCGGACCCGCTTCGCGCTCAACCAGATGCCCTGTCCCTTTGACGGATTCTCGCACGTTGACCTGTTGCCGCTGGCGCGCCGCCTGTGGCGAGACCGTTTACCCAGTCGCGCCCTGAAATACCTGGAAGAACACATCCTCTCAGCCCCGCGCAGCAGCGAAGAAGTTCCCGGTTACGAAATCCCCTGGCTGTACTTTGACTTCCTGCGCACTGGCGACCCGCTGCCGCTCAAGGGTGTCTTCTACCACAACGCCATGGACGTGGTCGCCATGGCCGCCCTGCTCAACCTGACTTCCGGCATGCTGGCCGATCCGCACGGCGCCGACCTCGAACATGGCCTGGATGTGATTGCCCTGGCAAAGCTATTCGAAGACCTCAACCGCTGGGACGACGCCGCCCTGCTTTACGAGCGCGGCCTGCAAACCAATCTGCCCGAAACTGACTTCTCTCAAGCCGTGCGAAGGCTGGCCATTCTGCAAAAACGGCGCGGCGACTTGCACACCGCCCTGCATCTGTGGGAACAGGCCGCTGCCGAAGGTCACATCTACGCCCATGTGGAACTGGCAAAATATTTTGAACACACCCGCCGCGACCCTGCCACCGCCCTGCAATGGACGCAATCGGCCATCAAACACGTCAGGAACGCCGCTTTGCCCGTTTACATGCAGAAACACTGGCTGGATGAACTGGAACACCGCCTGCAGCGCCTGCAAGGCAAAGCCGAAAAAACCGCTCAAAATAAAGAACGTCCCGCAGGTTGAAAAACCCGCGGGACGTTCTTCTGTAGACGCCACAAACCGGGCGTTTATCTATTTTCGCATTTCGTGCCGGACGGTGTGATACAGGCTCTCCGCCTTGATCTCGCTCAGGGCAAAGCACGGCGCTTCGAGATGATCGGCCAACTGCTGCGCCAATCCCTGGTCAAAAGCAGCGTGCTCCATGTTAATCACCAGGCTTTTGACATGCTCCTTGGCGATATTTTCCGCAAAATGGAAAGATTCTTGCTGGGGCGGCAGCGGTCCCACCGAAACATTCCCGGCGCCATCCGTCAGCACAATCAAGAGCGGCTCCACATCCGGATGCGTATGCTTCTCGCGCATCAACACATCCGTCGCCATCAACAAGCCCGCCGAAAGCGGCGTCTTGCCACCCACGGGAATATCCACCAGCGCCCGCTGGGCCAACTGCACGCTGTTGGTAGGCGGCAGCACCAATGTGGCGCGATCCTTCTGGAACACGATCAAGCCCACCCGGTCGCGACGCTGATAAGCATCCATCAACAGCGACAGGATGGCACCTTTGGTCGCGTTCATCCGCTCCGCCACCGCCATCGACCAGGAAGCATCCACCAGGAACAAAACCAGGTTTGCCACGCGCTTGACGCGGATTTTCTTCTGTAAGTCGCCCTTTACGATGGCAAAGGCCACCTTTTTCCGCTGCTCGGCGCGGTGCTTCTGAAACGGCGCCGCTGCACGGATGGTGGCATCGAAGGCAATGTCCCGGCTGCCATTGGCCGGACGCGCCATCACATAACGTCCGCGCTTGCGGTCAGTGCGCGTCTCAGACCGGCGACCGGCATTCTTGCGAGTCAGTTTATCAAGTGGAGTATCGAGCTTGCGTGGGGAAAAAGTTTCGCCCGTTTTGACTTTTTGCCCGCCATCCCACCAATTCGCATTCTGGGAGGCGAACACGTCCTGACGGGCGGGCTCTGAAGTGGACGGGTTGGTCTCGTCCTCAACTTGTTCTTCTACGACCGACTTTTTTTTTCCTGAGAATCAGATTCTTCCTGTGATTCCTCGCCCTGCTCCCCTTCGGTGGATTGCCCGACGAGGTTTTCAATGCGTTCCTGCAGCTGTTCAGCGGTCACTTCGGCCTGATAAAACGGCCCGCGCTTGATGCGGTGCGGCAGCGCCAACTCGGCAGCCAGGGCAATATCGTGGTCCGTGATCGAGGTGCGGCCTTCAAAGGCGGCCTGCGCGCGCGCAGCTTTCAAAATCACCAGGTCAGCGCGATGCCCATCCACATTGAGGGATGAAGTCAGCGCGGCGATGGAAAGCAGATCGCGTTTGGAATAAGTCACCTTGGCAACCAACTTGCGGGCCTGCTCAATTTGATGCGAAAGCTCTTCTTCTTTTTGCAAAAAGGTCTTGCGGAATTCGTCCGGGTCGGCTTCAAAGGCGATGTTATATTCCATGATACGCACACGTTCGCGCGCATCGCGGATGCCGGTAATATCTACGGAAAAAGCAAAGCGGTCTAGCAGCTGAGGACGCAAATCGCCTTCTTCAGGGTTCATCGTGCCGACGAGAATGAAACGCGCCGGGTGCGAAAAAGAAATCCCTTCTCGCTCGACGATATTCATCCCCATCGCGGCAGAATCCAGCAAAAGATCAACCACATGGTCATCCAGCAAGTTGACTTCATCGATGTACAATAAACCGCGGTTGGCATTTGCCAGCACACCCGGCTCAAAATGGCGCTCACCCTTCTGGATGGCCTGCTCAATATCCAGCGTGCCCACCACGCGATCTTCAGTGGCGGAGACTGGCAGATTCACAAACGGAATCGGGCGCACGTCAAAAGGCAAGTCCTTGGTGGTGATGGAACGTTCCTTGCATTCAGTACACCAGGTATTGGGGCTGTCTGGATCACAACCAAAGCGGCACTGCTTCACCGCGCGGAATTTAGGCAGCAGCGCCGCCAATGCGCGAGCCGCGGTCGATTTGGCCGTGCCGCGTTCGCCGCGGATCAACACCCCACCGACACGGGTATCCACGGCGTTTAAAATCAAAGCGCGCTTCATGCGCTCTTGTCCGACAATTGCAGTAAATGGATAAATAGTTGGCATAGCGTTTCCTCGCGCGAAATTATACTACTGTGTCAGGCCGAAATCTCTTGAGAAGAGCAGCCAATTTCGAATATTGGCAGGCAGATATGCACCACTAATAATTTTAGTATTGTCAACTGGAACATTCACCTGTATAATCCAACCCAATCTCTATGTAATGGAGCAATTAAGTATGATTGATGAACAGGACGCCCTTCAGGGGCAAGGGGGCCGCGATGAGCAGTTCCAAAATGAAGCCCACGAAACAATGGAAAGCCTCATGCGGTCCGAAGATGCCGGGCTGGAGTTCCCCATTCAAGGGGAAATTCGCCAGGGCGTAATAGCCAGCATTTCTGCATCTCAGATTTTGGTCAGCGTAGGTTCAAAATCCGAGGGTGTAATCATGGGACGGGAACTGGAACAAATCCCGTCCTCCGAGCGCGAAGAGCTCAAGGTAGGTCAGGAAATCCCTGTCTACGTGATTAACCCCGAAGACCAGAACGGAAACGTTGTCCTTTCCTACACCCGCGCTCGCGAAGCGATGGGTTGGGAACTGGTTGAGAAAATGCAAGAAAGCAGTGAAGCCTTTGACGGTAAAATTGAAGGCTACAACAAGGGCGGCCTGATTGTTCTGGTACATGGCTTGCGTGGATTTATCCCCGCTTCCCAAATCAGCATGGCCCGCCGCAGCCTGGTACAGGGTGACACTCCTGACCGCTGGGCCAAGATCATCGGTGAAACGATCAGCGTGCGCATCATTGAAGTTGACCGCGCCCGCCGCCGTCTCATCCTTTCTGAGCGCGCTGCCAACCCCGAAAGTCGCCAATCCCTCAAGGAACGCGTCATCGAAGGCTTGGAAGAAGGTCAGGTTCATACTGGCCGCGTGACATCCGTCGCTGATTTCGGCGCATTTGTCAACGTCAACGGCGCCGACGGCCTCGTGCATCTCTCCGAACTCTCCTGGGAACGTGTTCAACACCCCAGCGAAGTGCTCGAAGTTGGCCAGGAAGTCAAAGTCAAGGTCATCAGCGTTGACAAGGAAAAGAAACGCATCGGCCTTTCAATCCGCGCCCTACAAGGCGATCCGTGGAATGAAAAAGTCGCCAAGTTCAAGGTTGGTCAGCTTGTGGAAGGCACCATCACCCGCCTGACCAAGTTCGGCGCTTTCGCCCGCCTTGAAGGTGATGTCGAAGGCCTGATCCACATCTCGGAACTCAGCGAGAACCGCATCAACCACCCCAAGGAATCCGTCAAAGAAGGTGATGTGCTTACCCTGCGCGTCATCCGCATCGACGGCGATCAGCGCCGCATCGGCCTGAGCCTTCGTAAAGTGGACTCCGGAGCCTACGCAGACATGGACATGAAAGCTCTGGCGGCGGAACTCAACACCGAAGACGAAGAACAAGAATAAAACGTCCAACCAGAGAGCGCACCCCCCGGTGCGCTCTCTTTCTATTCTCCCCGACTCCCAAAAACTGTGATAAAAAGAACCCATGGCTTATATAACCGTCGACGCCCACCAGGACCTCGCCTGGAACATGCTCACCTTTGGGCGTGACTACACCCAGACCATTGAGGAAACCCGCCGCCGCGAAAACGGCAGCTACGTCATCGAACATAATGGTGACACCACCATCAGCTGGCAGGAATACCAACGCGGACGAGTCGCGGTAGTCTTTGCCACCCTGTTCGCCGCGCCTGCCCGCGTCAAAACAGCCGATTGGGATACCCAGGTCTACGCCAACGCCGAAGAAGCCTACAAAATCTACAGCGGCCACCTGGATGCCTACTCCCGTTTATTTGACCACCATCCCGACAAGTTCACCCCCATCCTTACCGCCCCTCAGCTAGAAGCAGTCCTGGAATCCTGGAATCAACCTGACAGCGCCCATCCCAATGGCCGCCCAACGGGCCTGGTAACCCTTATGGAAGGCGCTGACGGCGTCCGCACGATCGGTGAGCTGGAAGAATGGTGGGAACGCGGCGTACGCGTGATTGGCCCGGCGTGGATGTCCACCCGCTACTGCGGCGGCACCCGTGAACCCGGCCCATTGACCCCGGAAGGCCACGCACTGCTTGAAGCCATGGCCGACATTGGCTTTACCCTGGACCTCAGTCATATGGCCTGGGAAGCAGCCCTGGAAGCCCTGGACCAGTACGAAGGCCCAATTATCGCCAGCCATGCCAACGCCCTGAAACAGGTCAAAAATGGCAACAGCAACCGCTTCCTGACGGATGAAATCATTGAGGGAATCATCGAGCATGATGGCGTGATTGGTGTCATCCCATTTAACCGCTTTTTGATTCAAGGCTGGAAAAACAGCGACCCTCGTACCGATTGCCCGCTCGACATGGTCGCCGCTCAAATGGATTACATCTGCCAGATCGCCGGAAATGCCCGCCACGTTGGCTTTGGCACCGATTTCGACGGCGGATTCGGCCTTCAGCAAATCCCCGCCGGACTGAATACGATCGCCGATTTACAACAGACCGCCCCCCTGCTCGAAGCGCGCGGATATTCTCAAACCGACATCGCGGGCATCTTTGGTGGCAACTGGATCAACACCCTGCGCAGGACACTGCCCGCATGAATGAACCAACCGAACCAGCCACCAAGAATCGCACCATTGCCGGAGAACGCGTCCGCTTCGGTCTGTTCATCAGCGCTCTCGGTCTGGTCGCATTAATCCTGGGCGCCAAGCCCGAATGGTTTGGACTGGATCGCAGCCCGGTCATCGGTTTCGTGCAAACCAGCGTGATCCTGGTTGGTCTGGCTTTCATATGCTTGGGAGGTTACATCGGTCTGGCCGCGCTGTGGGGCGGCCAGGAAAAATCAATCATCGCCGATATTGGGCTGCGCTTGATCAGCACCGGCTATGTCATTTCGGTCTTCGCTGGCATGGCTGATGTCTTTGGGATGAGCGCCAAGGATAACCCCAAAATCCCCTTCTTCGGCCCCTGGCAAGCTGCTGGCATGGAAATTGGCATGCTGGTGATCGCAGCCGGAATCTTGATGATTATCCCCTATCACATCTTTAGGAAGACGAAATAACCTCCCCATCCGCACAACTTTTCGCTGGAAAAAGAAAAACCGCCTTTCGGCGGTTTTTTTGTGCCCCCACGGGGAGACATATCAGTTATGTGTGGGATTCTTGAGAGGGTAATAAAAACAGAACTGAGGAACGCTCCCACAGGGATAAGTATCAGTTATCTGCACCAAATAAATGACAACGATGACTTATATCAGATAAGCCGTGGCCTACAGTATTGGAACCTGTTGAACATGGAAATAAGCAGATAATCTCTTTCTGACTCATATTGATATAATCCAGAGTATTGCTTACCAACAAAAATCAGATTGACAAATGTGTATCAAAAATGGTACAATCTCGTTCGGAAGATGATGATATCCGCTTGAAAGTCGTCTTTTTCCAAACACGGCGTGGAAACGAACCTGTGCGTGAATGGCTGAAATCTTTGCGAGCCGAGGAGAAACGTATTCTTGGCGAAGACATCAAAACCGCGCAATTTGGTTGGCCGCTGGGAATGCCCTTGGTGCGAAAACTGGAACCTGGCTTGTGGGAAGTGCGGTCGAACTTACCATCTGGTATTGCCCGGGTATTGTTTACAGTAGAAGATAACACCATGATCCTATTGCATGGTTTCGTAAAAAAAATCTCAAAAGACTCCGCTCGACGATCTACAACTTGCTCACGAACGTTTGAAACAGTTAAGAGGTGAATAGTGGAAAAGAAACATATTGGTTCCAACTTCGATGATTTTCTGGCCGAGGAGGGTTTGCTCGAACAAGCTGAAACGGTCGCGATTAAGCGTGTGATTGCTTATCAAGTTGAACAACTTATGGAACAACAAAACCTGTCAAAGACTGAAATGTCGCGCCGCATGAAAACCAGTCGGGCTGCGCTTGAACGTCTCTTGGACCCTACCAACCAATCGGTGACGCTCCAGACGCTTGACCGCGCTGCCAGAGCCTTAGGGAAGCGTCTGCAGATCTCCCTTGCTTAACAACTGATCGGAATCGTCTGTCGTTTGACACCCGGAAATAAAGTCCGCGTGATTACTGTTTATCAGGACAAACCCTAAACCTATGGAAACTCCAAACTTCTGGCAAGGCGAAATCTGTGAATACTGCGGCGGGGAAATCGTCGAAAAGCGCGTCACCCTGACCCGCAAGGTCAAGGGACAGTATGTGCTGATTGAAAACGTTCCGGCGGGAGTATGTACCAAATGTGGGACGCGCTACTTTTCCGCTAATGTACTAAAAACAGTGGAGGAAAGCGTGCGTGGACGCCGCCACATCGACCGGGAAATCGTCATCCCGGTATATGTTCTGTAACCCAAAACGCCCTGCGGGTCAAAGTCCGCGGGGCGTTTTTCATTCATCCTTCTGAATTCATCCCTTCGACAGGCTCAGGGCAAGCTTTTCCCCATCACTTACCACCATCCACACCGAAATAAAAAAACCATATGGAATATATGCACCATATGGTTTGTGCCCCCACGGGGATACGTATCAATTATGTGTTGGATGGTTGAGAGGGTAGGAAGATACATTCCTCCTCGCCTAACTTCGCAAGAGAAAAAGTATCCGTTCGTGTTCTCTCGATTTATTTCTCCTTAGGTTTGACCAGGAGCAGGATTGCCCCGATTGTCACAAAAATAATTGGGCCACTGAGATGCGGGAAAATCGGCCCACCATAGGTGAACAGCACCAGGGCGATGAAAACCCCAACCAGCATCAGGATAACGCCAAGCACTTTTTTGACCATTTTGTTCCTCCTTTTTATCCACCGTGCATTTTTTTGAGCAATTCGACAATATCCACGTTGCTGACGAGATACTGAGCGGCCAGCGCCAGGGCGGCTAAAACAACGATGGCTCCCAGGGCGGTGACGATTTTGCGGGTTTTGCCGGTTTTTTCTTGATTTTCTGAATTCGGTTTGTTTTCCATTTGATTTACCTTTTCACTATGCTGGACTCGAAAGTCTCCAGACTTTCGAGCAAGAGTCCAAAGTCTCCTGACTTTGGACTCCGTTTTGGCAAAATCGAACTAAACGTACGCCAGCGTTTCGCGTACCGTCAGCCGGGAGGCCTGGCGGGCGGGATAGGCGCTGGCGCCGATGGAACCGGCCACCACCAGGATCAGCCAGCCAAAGACGGCCCAAGGTGAGAGCATCAGCGGCAAGGCGGCGCGGAAGGACATCATCCCCACCAGGTAGCCGAGGCTCCAGGTCAGCGGGAGCGAGAGCGGGACGGCGATCAGCCAACTGAGCAAGCCGATCAAAACGCCTTCACTGAGGATGTTGCGCAGGATAATCCGCGAACGGGCGCCGATGGCGCGCATAATGCCAAATTCGCGGGTGCGCTCGATGACGCTGGTGCTCATGCTCGACATCAAGCCCAGAGCGCCCACCACCGCCATGACTACGGCAATCAAAATCAGGGCAAAGATGAAAATATAGACGTGCCCGCTGGTGGCGCTTTCGAGCATGGTCTCGGAGATGACCACCTTCATGCGGATATTTTCGGCGGCCAGCGCATTTTCCAGCGCCCCGGTCACGGCACTGATCGAGGCGGCGTCATGTTGGGTCAGCACAATCCGCACGGCGTTGGTCTCAGCGGGGGATATGCCAGTAGATGTGGCATACGTGGCGGGGAGAACGTAGGCCGTCGCCGGGGTCAGGATTTGTTTAACGGTCCCCACCAGCCGGTAGGTAACGCTCTTTCCTGCCACCATCAGCGTGATTTCGTCGCCGATTTTGGCGTTTGGGAAAAAGGCGGCAGCGTTCTGGTTCATCACCACGCCGTCCGCATCGCCCGGCTGGAGCCAGCGCCCGCTTAGGAGCGGCATGTCCACCAGGGTGGTTTCGGGCAGGGCGGAACGCAGCGAGAAACTGCCGTGACCGCCGTCGGGGTAGGTGCGGACAATTTCCAGGCTGTCGGGGCGGTAGAGGGCGGCGGGGGACAGGTTCCAGGCTTCGAGGCTTTGGATACCGGGTGTGGCGGCGGTAATCGCGGTGATTTCGTCGAGCGGCTGCGGGCTGTTGAAACGAATTTCCAAGTCGTAGTGGCGGCTGGCGGCGGCGTCCACCAGGTAGGTCTCCCAGCCGGTTTTGACGTTCAGCCCGGTGATGAACATCCCGCCCGCAGCGGCGAGCAGACCGAGGGTCAGGAGCAGGCGTCCGGGGCGGCGGAAGGTGTTCCGAATCGCCAGTAGCAGGGTATTATCCACGCCGCGCAGTTTCCCCAGCCAGGAATCCAGGCTGCGGGAACCCGTTTCGCGGCGGGTGCCGTAGTCGGTCAGGGTTTCGCGCACCGTCACCCGGCTGGTGCCCCAAATCGGGATGAACGCCACCAGCAGCGGGACGAGAATCCCCATCAGCAGTTCGACGAGATAAACCCAGGCCGGGAGCGCGGTGCTGGCGAGGTTGAAGTTGAGCAGTTCGCCCACCACCCCCGAAAAACCGCGCCCCGCGGCGTTGCCCGCCGGGATGCCGAGCGCCACCGCCGCCAGCCCCAGCACCGCCACGAGCGCGAGATACATGCCCGTCACCTGGCTGGAGCGCGCCCCAATCGCCTTCATAATGCCGATTTGCCGCACCTGCTGCGCCAGCAGGCCGCCAATCATCGTCGCGGTCAGGATGGCGCTCAGCACCAGCGCCATCAGGCTGAAAACGAGCAGGGTCATCAGGATGGAATTCATCTGACTCTGGTGCGGGTGCAGGCCGGGCGGCGGGATGCGGATTTCTCCCACCGTGTAGCCTTGTCCCGTTAACCAGGCGCTCAGCCCGCTGACGGTGGTTTCAATCGCCCCGACGCTTGGGTTCTGCTCTTTGACGCTGACCTTCAAGATGTGCAGTGTGCTACCTTCGCCGAGCCAGGCTAGCGTGGCCGGGGTGATGTAGGCGTAGATGGTCTGCTCCTGCCAGGCGGGGGCGAGGCCGGGGTCATGCGCCAGCCCGGAGATGTGGATACTCTGTTTCGTGCCGTTCGGCGTCTGGACGGTGAGCGAATCGCCCACTTTGGCGTCCGTCAGCGGCAGGGCGGCGCGTTCGAGCAAAATGGTCTGGTCAGGCGGAGGCCAGTCGCCGCTTTCGGAGGTGAAAGTGCTCAGGCGCATGGTGTTGAAATCGGGGATGACGAACAGCAGCATCGGCAGCCACTCATTCGGCTTGACTTCGACGCGCGCCATCACCCAGGAGGTGGCTTCGGCGTCGGCGATGCCCGGTTGCTGCCGGACTGCCTGCACGAGAGCCTCATCCACCTGGTTCAGTTCGATGAAAGCCGAGGCGGGGCTCGTACCGAGATAGTTGCGGCTAATTTCGCGCATCAGGATGGTGTAGGCGCTCAGGATGGTGCCGACGCCAAAGATGCTGACCGCGATGGCGATGACCATCATCACCATCCGCCCGCGCGCGGCGCTCAGGTCACGCCATAGTTTTTTCCAGCGCGGGCTAAGCATGGCTCACCACCTGGCCGTTGACAATCAGCCCATCCGAAAGCAGGATGGAGCGGGTGAAATAGCGGCTCAGGTCGCGCTCGTGCGTGACCATTACCACCGTCTTGCCTTCCGAGGCGAGATCGGCGAACAACTGCATGACGGCGTCCGAGGTTTGCGAATCGAGGTTGCCGGTCGGCTCGTCGGCCACCAGCAGCGGTGGGTCATTCGCCAAGGCGCGGGCAATCGCGGCGCGCTGCTGCTGTCCACCCGAAAGGTCAGCCGGGAGTTTATCGGCCTGCTCGGCGATGCCGACTTTCTCCAGCAGGGCGATGGCGCGCTGGCGGCGCTCCCGCGCCGGGTGGACGTTGCAGAAATCCATCGGCAGGACGATGTTCTCAGCCACCGTCAGGGTGGGCAGTAGTTGGAAAAACTGAAAGACAATCCCGACATTTTTCCCGCGCCAGACGGCCAACTGCTCCTGGTTCAGCGCGTGGACAGGCGTGGAGGCAACCAGCACTTCGCCGGAAGTCGGGCTGTCGATGCCGGTGATCATATTAATCAGGGTGGATTTACCACTGCCCGATTTCCCCACCACGGCAACGAATTCGCCCGCATCAACCCGCATATTGATACCCTTTAACGCCAGGAATTGCCCCGCCCCGAGCGTGTACGCCTTCGTCACGCCGTTCAACTCGATCAACTGGCTCTCCTGAGAGGGGAGAATTTCATCGCTGCCATGAAAATGTGCCTGGATTTGTCCAATCATGCTGTTTGCCTCTTTTCAATCGTCCGAAAATGTTGTACACTATATTTATTACTGAACACTATGTTCTATTTCTCTATGTTATACAGGTATCTTAAAAACATGTCAACCAACAATTTGCCAGAATTGTTCAATAGCGAACATTCTTGGTGAAATGTTCAGAAACAAGGAGTCCGATGATGCAAGTTAACCCGAAAATCGACCGGCGTGTGCAACGCACGCGTCAGATTTTGCAGGAGGCCCTGCTGGCACTGATCCTGGAAAAAGGCTATGCTGCCGTGACCGTCCAGGATGTCATTGACCGCGCCAATGTGGGCCGCGCCACGTTTTATTCACATTTCCAGGACAAGCATGATTTGTTCTTGAGCGGTTTTGCATCTTTGCGGGATCAATTCGAGCAGCACCTATTGGCTCAATCTCCAATGAATGGAGACCCGTGGAATCTGAGTCTGATGATGTTCCAGCACGCGCAAAGCCACTTGCCAATTTACAAAGCGATGGCTGGTAAACAGGGTGGCAATATAGCCCTGGGGCACATCCAGAAATATCTCTCCGCTCTGATTCAAGAGCACTTTAAAACGCAACTTTCGGAACGAAAAAATCTAAAAGTTCCCCCGGAGGTGATCGCCCATTACATCGTCAGTGCTTATATGGCCTTACTGACCTGGTGGCTTGATCACGACGCCCCGTATCCTGCTGAGCAGATGAACGAGATGTTCCGTCAACTGACCCAACCGGGCGTTGAAGCAATTTTGCGAACGGACTGAACTGGGCTGGCTCAAATATCGACTGATAATGATCTAAAAACTGTCAGATTAAACAAATAGACCACATGGAACATAGATTCCATATGGTCTATACAGTGTGCCCCCACAGGAATTCGAATCCTGGTCATAACCTTGAAAGGGTTGCGTCCTGGTCCACTAGACGATGGGGGCATTTCTTGAGCGGGCAGGATTTTATCATCACCCCTCGCTGAGGTCAAGCATTTTGCAAAACTAATCCTCAATTCGCTGATTAGTCAAAGCCAGCAAATCCACCTGACGGCGATTGAACAATACAGCCTGACTCTCAGCTTTCAGCGCCGGCAAAAGTATGGATGTGAGTGTGGCATCATAAATCGGCACAAAGTCACGGCTACCTTCCACCATAACGGAGGAAAATTCGAAACGTCCGGCCCATTCCAGGTTTCCCTGTAAATCATAAATTGGCGTGGTGATCCGTATCGGGTATGTATTCAAGCGGATATAACCGCCCCGCGCCAGGGCCTGCGGCCCCAAATCCTCGCGACGAACCAAAGCAATCGCAAAGATTTGTGATTTGACGACGCGCACCACTTCGTAATGGTCAACCAGTTTCGATGGCATGGCCACTCGCGCCAGGCGCGCATCCAGGATTTCCATGAAAGAATTGGTCGAGTCGTTAATCAATCCCATGATGCCGGTATTCGGCACCATGACCTTGCCCACAATCCGATAACCTGGGGTGTAAAAATCTGCTGAGACTACGCGATGAGTAACAGAAGGAGCATCAAAAGCCATGAATTACTCCGTGGAACTGGGCCGGGGTTGTCCGCGTCGCGCAGATGGCACGCGTCGCCGTGGGATGTGGTGGATGGTGGTCTGACCGGCATTCGGGCTGAGCAACGTTGTCAACCAATTGACGGCGCGTTCATCATATTCGCGCTTGCCACACACGTCACAGACCCAGGCCGGGAAGTTGGGAACGGTTACCAATTCCTCATCCAGCCAGGTGAAATACGTGATGAATTGCAAACGCATCATCCCCGCCTGACATTCATTGCAAGAAAAAGCCGCGAGTTCGTGGTCATCGCTCATGCAGTGCCCGCTTCCTTCAAAATAGAAATACCGGCGCTGGCTCCCAATCGATTGGCGCCTGCCAGGATCATCCGTTGCGCATCCTGCAGTGTACGGATTCCACCGGCCGCCTTGACGCCCATTTCAGGACCAACGATGCGCCGCATCAAGGCAACATCTTCAACCGTTGCGCCGCCCGCTCCAAAGCCGGTGGAAGTCTTGACAAAATCAGCCCCGGCTTCTTTGCAGAGCAAACAGCCGATAATTTTTTCGCGCTGATCGAGATAACACATCTCTAAAATCACCTTGACGTGCGCTTTACCAGCGGCAGCATCAACGACTGCCTGAACGTCGCGCAAAGCCAGGGCAAAGTCACCGCTTTTTAGCGCACCGATGTTGATCACAGTATCTATTTCCAACGCCCCGGCTGCGATCACCGAGCGGGTTTCCAGGGCTTTTACTTCCGGCGTATTGGCGCCGAGCGGAAAACCCACCACAGAACAGGCGCGGACATCTGAACCACTCAACAACTCAGCGCAAAGCGCAATATAAACCGGGTTTACACACACCGTGGCAAAGTGATACTGGCGTGCTTCAATACACAGCTTCTTGACCTGTTCGACAGTTGCATCGGGTTTCAAAATGGTATGGTCAATCCAACCCGCCAGAGCAGCGCCGCTCGGAACAGTCAACGGCGCCGGAGCGGACGGCAATTCGCGCACATAGGCATCTGCCAATATAACGAGTTCATCCAGGCTCTTGCTCATTGGGCCGCCTTCGTAAAATCATAATGATCGATCATCTTCCAGTCTGGGAAAGGCCAGTAAATAAAAATCGCTTTTCCGACAATTTCTTTCATGGGCAACATGCCCCAGGCATGCGAATCAGACGAATCGTTGCGATTGTCGCCCAGAACGAACAGTTCGTCGGGCGGCACCAGCCAATCGCCGGTATACAACGGCGCAGCGGCAATATACGGTTCCGAAAGTGGCTGACCATTCACATGCACAATTCCACCTGAAACTGAAATGTTGTCACCGGGCAGACCAATCACCCGTTTAATCAAATCCTGGCTGGCAGGATCCAACGGAAAGTGGAAAACGACAATGTCGCCGCGGTGAGGCACATCAAAACGATATGCCAACCTGTTCACGAGTACAAACTCGCCGTTTTGCAAGGTAGGCACCATCGAGAAGCCATCCACGCGCACACGAGCCGAAAGCGCATTGATCGCCAAAAACAGCGCTGCAGAGAGTAATAAGGTCTCCAGCACGTCTAAAAAGAAGCGCCCCCAGCCTGGTGAAGCGGGTTCAACGGTTTCAGGCTCGGGCGCGGGGGTTTCATAAATAGGTTCTTCCAAACTGCCTCCAATTACAAGAGATTATACCATCCTGCACGACTACACTATGCCCAGGGCATAAAATGTGGGCACGTAGAGCACACGTTCGACACAATCCAGGGAGCGATCATCCAACCTTCTCATTTTTTGGATGTCTTGCGGTGCGACTATTCCCGCCAAATCAGATTCGAGCACATCCCATTCCAAATCCCGTTGATCCGGGGGAAACGGATTTTTCCACTCCCCGCCCAGGACTCCCGTTTCGATTTGTTTTAATCCGGCTCTGGCAAAGATACCCGCCAGTTTTCGTCCGATCAATGGGTCTGCGCCTTGCCGCTGCAGGGATTCAGTCTGCCAGCGGCCAAGCTCGACAAGTTCAGGCGGATAATCGATGCGCGCGCCATAATCGGGTTCGGCCAAAGCTAGCACCGCGCCGCCAGGACGCGTCACCCGGCGCATCTCAGCGACGATTTTAAGCGGATCTGTCACCCAAAGCAAGACAAAGTGGCAGAAGACGACGTCAAACGCCGCATCGGCAAAAGGTGTGGATGCCCCATCAGCACAGGCCAGGGAAGCGCTTGGAGCGTGGCTGGCGGCCTGTTTAACGGCCGGCAGGCTCAAATCCAGGCCATGAATGCCCATTTTGTCGGGGAAATCTTCCAGCAGGGCGCCCGTTCCACAACCGAGGTCAAGGATGCGGCAAGCAACATCCAGACCGGCTTTTTTAAACAAATAAGCGCGTAACTGCGCTGTCCACCGGGCTTGCTGGGTATAACGAGCATGCCAATCCATGGCCCCCATTATAAATCCACGATGTTATTTTTTCTGCTCCAGCCAGTTTGCAACGAACTGTTCTTGCAAACTGGTTTCGGGCGAACGCGTGTATTGCGCCGACTTTGGCACTTCTTTCCACCAGAGCGCCAGTTGCTCCAAGGCCTGCGAACCGCTGCAGCCATGCCTGACAAGAAAACAGCCGACAGTGGTGCCGGTTCGACCAATTCCGCCATAACAATGCAAATAGATTTTTCGGTCTTTGGCCAGGGTCTGATCAATCACATCCAGGATATCGAACATCATCTGATGAGTCGGTAGCCCAAAATCGCCGATGGGGAAACGCAAATATCTGACTTTCTGGTTTACGTTGACGGCCCGTTTGCGCAGGAGCGCGGCATAGTTTACCGCTTCGCCCTCACAAGTCAGGTCAATCATGGTGTCAAAACCGGCCAGCAAGAAAGCATCCAGCCGCCTATGAGTGACTTCAATCGAAAATTCGCCCGGATACTCACCTGCCAGCAAACGCCCGGGAATCACCCAATAAGATTCCGAGATCGGCCGCGCGGGTAAGGAACCTGACGTATCAAAATTGATCTTTTGCATGGAAGATTTGTTGCTTACGAACTGGCCGAAGGATTGTTGCTTTGGGATGATGTTCGGCGGAATTCGTAGGTGATTATCATTACTTCGATAATTTGGCTTTCCTGTGGATTGATACTCAGGAATTCAAACCCGATATTGTAAAATGCAGGATCAATATCCGGGCCACACCAGGTGACGCGCACATCCAAATCGAGGTGGTTGGCAGAAAAAATCGGCGGGTCAGATAAATCGAAGCGCAGATGGATTTCCTGGGCTTCGGGGATGGGCTCGTCGCTAATAATCATAGCCCCCTTCTCGCTCAAATCCGCGAGATAACCGAGAAGACGGCCCGATACACGATCAAACACCCGCGAATAGATTGTCAGGTACTTTCTATCAAGCTTTCTGCGATCATGCATGGCATCCTCCATTGATACAAGTTTACACATAATTTGATATTAATTCAAGCATGATGAAGTGCAAACCGGTTTTGGGGGTAGTATTTGTCTAGTAATATCTATTCATACCTATCTGTTTATGCAAATATATGTATAATTAATGGTATGAAGATAAGCATTGGGCAGGCCGCAAAAGAACTGGGAGTTTCCATCGCGACTTTACGTCGTTGGGAAGC
>CAILYI010000064.1 GCA_903838415.1 uncultured Anaerolineae bacterium
GCTTTACCTGTAATTCAGAAGTAAAACGCCTAACCAATTCACGATAATCCGCCCTTGGCCCTGTTTCAAATTGAGCACGTACATATTCACCGTCTGGCAATTGACCCAAAACTTCATCTGTTTCATGAACAGAAAAAGGTAAAGCGCTTTCAAAATCTTCAATTGATGTAGAAAGAAGATCAGAGACAAGTTCATTGCGCGAACGGTGAGGAAACATTGATTCAATTGCTTGAATCTTAACAAATGTCTCGATTGGTACACGGATGGTAATCTGCTTAAAGTCAGAGCCACGATTGATAGACCATGCCTTGACCAAATCAGAAGCCGACACTTTTACTTTCAATGCTTCGCAATGCATAAAATTTTTCCTCTTAGATTTAATTTAAAATGCAATTTATATTGCAATTTAAGTTTAACTCTTAATTAAATTATTTGCTTGAGTCATTTTGTCGCACCTAGGCGGAATATCCGCCCAGGTGCAAATGCCCGTTACGTTTAACCAGGGCAAAAGCCAGTTAGATTATTGGCCGGCCTCAACCGTCAGCGCTGGCTTGCTCCGCGTACCGCGTCGCTAGGCCATCGCTTCCGGTCTCGACCGGCAATTTTGGGAGTGTAAGAAGATCAAGCATCATTGAAACGGCCATTTCCAAAGGGATGCCGTCTTGTTGGTAACGAAGTTTCAAAGCCTGTAGGCGATTGAATACGTCAAAAACATAGGGGAGAGATTCAAGAGAGCGGGGAAGGAAACGCATTTTTCCTTTAACCAATGCGCCCCGGCTAAACTTCCAACCCTTCCAATCGTCATAAAGCTCCCGTTTGTCATAAAACCGAAGCAAGCGAATAGCAATATCCGGGGAACCATGGGAGTCCCAATTGGTGATGGTGCGCTCAGTGACACAGCAAAACTCGGCGGCCGCCAAACGATTACCAAGCCCGACCTTGTGACGAAGTTTGTAGAATGCAGACCGGACAGGACGCTTAACTTTTGTGATGGAGGTTTTAGCGACCATTGGAAACCTCCCGATAAATGCCAGATTCAACAAAATCGAGATCAAGCAATTCTAAAACAGACTGCATTCGTTGATTGAGATATTCAACGATGGTCTTGGCGCGGGAGTAATCATCAATCAGCAAGGCACAGTCAAGCGACTCCTGAATGAAGACTAATTCATCAAAACGGGAAACGATACGCAAACAAAGTGCGTTAAAATCGGCAGTAGCCATGATCTTAGCTCCAGTACAGCAAGTTTGTGGTTAGGTTCTGTCAGTGTTACCAGCACTGGCAGAGCCGCTAATCATTCATGTGAACGACAGGACTAGTATAGAAAACTTTTCCCTTCAATGCACACGTCAAAAGAAAAAGGCAAGAGCGCAAAGCGCCGACCGAAAATTAAAACAAAGTCCCCACCCACACACCCCTATACCTAGGATGTTTGAATTTTCAGCGAAAGAAGGAATATGCATTAATCGCGTTACGTTACGTTACGGAAGAAGGGCAGGAGCAAAAAAGTTGCGGTCGGACAATCGGACGGCAAAAAGCTAGTGGCGCGAAGCCATCGCTGTACTTAAAAAATACAGGCTCATAGAAGCAATTGCCGAATCTACAAGACTGAGACACCAAAAAAGTAAGCAGAAACTGACGCGCGAAAAAGTGTAGAGGAATATCAAATATATACCGCGCTTGTCTGCCCATTTTTTAAATTGACTGTAAGCATTTCCGAATACTAACCATTCGTGCGGTCAATTTAAAAAATCGGGCTTAAAAGCATAAGCAAAAGCTTATGCATGACATCGAAAATGAGAGACAAGAAGGCGATTTTTAGAGCCGATCTGAAACGAGCGGTTGCCGATCGGGAAACAGGCCAGCCAAAAAAGGGCATAAAACTCAAAGAATGCATAAGTAAAACTTATGCCTATAGGACTAGGGCAGGATAGGCGGTTTAGCCGCTATTTGGCTCATATTCGGGCTTGCCTTTGACTTGGCCATATTTATAGAGATTCTGAAAAGAGCGTTTCCTTTCCAGTTCCTCAGCCTTGAGCTTGCGAACTTCAAAGATAACGTCATCGGGAAATCTAAGCCGCTTGACGGGCTTTTTTAGAGATTCTTGGTAGGAATACGGCACATGCTCAAGAATCGCCTTCTTGCCAACGTCAGAAGCCACGAGCGCATGAAAAGCGACCACTGCATGATTACTATCAGGGTCAACAAAATAGGGTTGCTCACCTTGCTTGCGAGTTGCCACCAAGTTGTAAACGCCTTGAAAGAATCCATAGAACAGATCAACGAAAGGAAGATTATCCAGAGGTTCATCCTCAAGAGGTTCAGGAACCTTAACACCTCGAAACTCACCGAGGCTGAAAAGCATACGGCAACCGCTTAGCACCAAGTAGGCTTCAATCAAATCATCCTTATCCATATCCGAGAACTTGACCGAATATTTGCAGACCTCCAAAAAATCAATTTCGGGGTTATCAGGATGCTTAGCCGGTGTGCAATTCACTACATGACTATCACCCGTTATCTTTAGCCATTCATCCTTGAGGGCCTGCCAATCGAATCGATCACGGTGCAAAACCATGATATGCACATGCGGATGCCACTCGCCGGAATTTTTGCCCCTCTTGATCTCATAAGAACCCACAGCCCCGAGAATCTTAGTCCACTCAGTAACAATACGATTACCAGCTTTTGAATCCCTTCGCCTTCTTGAGCATTCCTCAATGGAATGCTTTAGATGCTCAAACCGCTCGGCAAGGTCTGGACCATCTTTCACGGTGAAAGTAAGCATGGAAAGCCGCATTTTTCCCCGCTGGGCAATGATTGCGCGGTAGCGGTCTAAATACACCTTAAGAGTTTTTGCGCCCCTCCTGATGGCACAGAGGGGGCAAAGAAGATGGTTCTTGCAGAAATTAGCGGAATGAAGCCGAACAGAGCCAGCCGTATAGTAATTACGAAAATGAAGATACTCGCCGCAGGATGAAAGCTTGGGAACCTGTGCGGCGAGTTTTTCAAGTTGCTTGAGAGTGTAGCCGGTGTCCTCGAACTCTGAACGGTTGACAACGCCCCGGATATTGCCCAAAGTAGCAACAGCACGGGCTTTTGCAAACCCGTAGCGTTCCAATCGAGAGGGCAACCTCTCAGCTTCATCGAAACCCCGTTGAACATCTGCCGCCAAGCTGTCTAGTTCTTCGGGGTTTCCCCTTTCCGGGGATTCGTCGCTCATCTGTTCATGCCTTTTTCCGCTTTGCGTTTGCGAGTGCTTTAGTTCTATGTATGAACATAGAAGAGCGGACCGCTCCAACAGGCCGCGCACTACGTGCTCGGGCTGTTGGTCGCTTACCGCTCCGGCTACGCCGCATTGTTGAACAACGGATTTTTAACGCCAGACGATGAAGGCGAAGAAGTAGGAAGAGCCGAGCCTTCAACAGAAGGAAGGGAACCCTTAGGGATGAAATAGATTACCTGTCCCTTAGCCGGTGCGAAGATGCCAAGAGCAACGCTAATCTTTTGACCCTTTAGAGCATCAAAAGGCTTAAAATCCTCACAAGTTAAAGTAACCATTTCCATTCGAGTTTGCCCATTAGGCAAAGGCATATCACCCAAGATTTGCACCTTGGGCTTTTCATCGGAAAGGATTTCACCGGTTTTTGAGTCAACCCGCTTGGGTTGCTCGAAAGTGTGGAGAACTGTGCCAGTAAGGTTAAACATGCTCATGTTAAGCGGCCTCTTCCGAAGTATGAACAACAGCCAATTCAGTAGGCTTTACCTGTAATTCAGAAGTAAAACGCCTAACCAATTCACGATAATCCGCCCTTGGCCCTGTTTCAAATTGAGCACGTACATATTCACCGTCTGGCAATTGACCCAAAACTTCATCTGTTTCATGAACAGAAAAAGGTA
>CAILYI010000065.1 GCA_903838415.1 uncultured Anaerolineae bacterium
CTGAAGTAAGGTTTCATCAGGGATATCTTTATCTCCAAAAAGAATCACGATCGCCGTGAGCAGGGAATGTTGAATCTCGTTACAATCGGGCAAATCAACCGGCAGAGACTGGATAGCATCAATGACCTGTTGCAAGTTGTAGCGAGGGTGTGTACTGCTCTTCATTATTGATGCACCCATATAAGTCTCCAACCAAGTGGACCAGCCTTCTTCCAGAAGTTGCGAAGTCCGATAAAACAAAGCAGTCTGCTCACGGCGCAGGCTGGAGATGGGATCATCGGTGCTGCGCAGGCCAAATCGACGGGCGATCTCCATTTGACTTATGCCCAGGCGATTTTTAACTTGCCCCAAAGCACTATATGCTGAAAGAAAACCATGTCCGAGCTTTTCATGAATTGCTGTCCGGTAAATTCTGTGGGCAAGGTCCGGAAAACTGAAGGCTTGGCGTGGAGCAAGCTGGGTGTCGAATGTAAACAGCCAGCCATTCAAGTAGGCACCTTTGCCTGGTAAGTTATAGCCGAAAATACCGCCACCTTGCTCTTGGGCTGTCTCCTCGGTTTTGTGAATTAGGTTCTGTAATTCCATATTGCGTGCTTCAGAAGAGATGTCCATTTGTTCAACGATCGGTGCAAAAAACTCTTCCAGCCTCTCACAATAAACCGTAGGATAGCCAAGGTGGTTTATAGGATAATGAGTATCCAGATTAAAAAGTGTAATAAAAGCCCGGTCCAGCTCCTGAAACCGGGCCGAATTAGTCATATCCACCAACGGCTGAATTAATGAATGCGGGGCACGCCAACTCAAAGCTAATTCTGCTGCCCGACAATTAGAATCGGGGAGTAAGGACCGCTTGAAATCACGCAACAGACCGGCTCGCATTATACGCAATTCTTCGCCTAGCTTAGCAACGTGTTGGGCGTGTTGTTTATCCAGCTTTTCATTAAAACTATTTTTGGCGTTTTCAAGGTCAATCATATTCTCCGTCCCAAACAACTACAACACTAAAACTGTGCCAACTCAAGTGAGTTTCAGTCAAGAAACGCCGAATTGGTGGTTCATCGCATTATTACACCAAAATTTTGACTTTTTCCGCCTGTTCAGTCCGTTCCCGAAACAATGTGGTAATAATTTCAACTGGTTTTTTTATGGTTCCAAAGAAATCGAAAACGCCACGCCTTCTAGCTTCAAATATCGCAATCGTCCCACCGCTGTTGAGCGAAATTAATGAAACAGCAACATAAATGGTATAAGTATCAAAGCGTTTCCACATCAAATCAATCGTATGATTTGCACCATTTCTATTGCGTACCCACCAACTGCCTGATTCTTCAAAAGTTCCTCGCAGATTGAGGATATTCTTCCATCCCTTCCCATTTGATAATTCATCGCTTAGTTCTGACAGAATCCTGAAGGATGTTTCTATCGAATTGGGAACTTCTACGAAGAGCTTTTGGTGGTTCATCCGTAATTCTCCATTTCCAAAAGGCATTTTGATTTCCGCAAAGTCACAGTCATGAGTTAAAAATTATCAATCAAGGAAATTTATTCCAGAATAGTTCCAATCATTTTAGCATGTAGAAGTTCGTTATTGAGTTGGAAATAATCTAAAAGTCTTTGACGAATTAATGTTCAGCTAGTCAAATGTAAGTTCTGATGATAAAGCTAAATTCTATTTGCAAATTAAAATATTTTGGTGAATAAAAAAACAAGAAGCTTTTGGGCACCTTTTGTGAACTTGGAAAAATTTATATCCTTGCTATGATCGGAAAAAGGATATTTATAAGCAGCACGGTTCTAATTTCTTAGTAAGGAGTAATTCAGGCTTCAGTCTTTTTAAACCACTCTTGGTGCCGTTGGATGAGCTTGTTATCTGTGGCTGGGTGGATTTGGTCAAACGCAACCTGAAAATCAGACTCGTTGAGCGGCTCGACCTTGATTTCGTATTGCCGTAGAGCAGCCTGGCCTTTATCAACCAGTTCCATCAGGTCCGGATTGGCCCGACGGGTCATATTGGCGATGGCTGTCTGGCAAATCTGCTCGATCTCACGTCCAGAATAGCCTTCGGTGCGTGTCACTAGGGTCGCGATGGGCAATTGGGTTTTATGGCCGCGCATTGTTAGGTGGATCTCCAGGATCGCTCGGCGCGCTTCAGGGTCAGGCAGAGGTACGTAAATACGTTTTTGGAAGCGACTTAGGATAGCGCCATCGAGAAGCCAGGGTAAGTTGGTCGCGCCAATCGTTAGGACATAACTGTCATCATCTTTGGTGGCCAAGCCATCCAGCTCGGCCAGCAGCGTGCTGACGATCCGCCTCTCGGCGCCGCTCTCGCCTTCTCCGCGCGGCGGGGTCAGCGATTCAAACTCGTCCAGGAAAATAACAGATGGGCTCATGCGACGCGCGGCTGTGTACAAGGCGGACAAAATCTTTGTGCTCTCTCCAAAATATTTTGAGAGCACATTGCTAACCTTGACATTAAAGAAAGTGGCGTCTAAGCTGCCCGCAGTGGCGGCGGCCAAAAGTGTCTTGCCTGTGCCGGGTGGACCAAAGAATAACATATTGCGCCAGCTATCGATACGTATCCCTTTAGGTTTGCGCGCCATTGCCAGCCCAAAGGCCTGCTTGATGGATTGCTTAGTCTCTTCGAGGCCGCCGATATCATCCCATCGGATGCTGGACTCTTCGATAAGCGCCAGAACCTCGGCATCATAATCCGAATCTCCTACAGGCTCAGCGGATGGCATGCCACTCTTTCGTGTAGGTTGTTTTACCCGCGCGGGCATGCCATCCAGCGTCAGCGCCATCCTATCTAGCGCCTCTGCACGCTGCTGGCGCTGGGATTTAATGCTGAAATCATTCACGCCCTCAGCGTATTGGCGCATCAATTCTGCCGCCCGGCGGTATTCTACGCTGCCTTCCTGGGCAGCACCCCGTCGGACGGCTTCTTCGGCGCGTTTACGTGCCAGTTTATACTGGGCATAAATGGAAGCACTTAAATCTACAGGCATGATGATACTCCGGATATCATTCTAAAATAATCAATGACCTGCAAATATGCAGATGCCGCAGATTCTATATTTCTTCTTCACCAGGTTCTTGGGCGGCATCCTTCTGCTTTTGGCGCATATGCTGGCTCATCTCATCAAATTTCTGTTCCATGGCCTCTGGGCTGTCAGATGATTCACGGGCCTGTTGCATAGCCTTCATGATATCCATAACATCCTGGTCTTCCTTGTAGACCGGGCTGATCGAACCGGCTTCTTCCATGGCGCGCAGCAGTTCATCAAACTTGTCTTCGTGGAATTCGCCGTCCACGCTGGCTTTGTCGATATAGCTGATCAGTTCCTGTAGATCAACGCCCTTAAGAATATCAGCCATACCCGATTCTGCCAATACGCGTGAACGCTCTTTAACCTGCAGCAAACCATTGACAATACGCATCTGCTTGGAGATAACCTGCAGCATGCGGTCCATATTGGCACCTTCAACATCCTTTTCTTTTATCCGACGTGCAATGACACGCTGTTCACGTTCGCCCGCATTACGGACCCCGTCCTCGAAGAGCTTTTTCTTCTCCGCTTCCACTTCGCGAAGACGTGCCAGGAGCTTGCGCTCCTCCTGGTCAAAACGGATTTTTTCTTTGCGTAAATCGTCCAACGAAAGATCTTCGATGCTCGATTTGGTCGATTTTAGCGGGGCTTTATCGGTTGGCGAACTGGGGTTGAGCAAATCGCGCAGGATCTGCAATCCGATATCCTTGATAGACTTCTGTGGGTTAGCCATTCATTTTCTCCTTGGATTAATTAAGCGATCATTTATATGCGAACGATAGCAGGTCCTATGCCAGGAACTTCCGTCAGAGCAAAGTGCCCGCTGGCGGCCAAATGAGCAAAAGCTTTTTCGATACTGTTTTGAGAATAAGATAGGGCTTGTAGTGCTTGCGGCATGGTCATACTTTCATATATGCCCATCTCTTTCTTAATCGCACTAATGACTTCATCCACATCTTCGCCGGGTAATATCGAAGTAAACAAATCCGCGTAGCCACGCGCACGGTTATCTGAACGGTTATAAATCAACTCGCGTTTCTCCAGGTCATTGAGATAGACCAACATCCAGCGGTGAGCGAAGGACGAGCCTGCGATTTCGCCTCTGATCACCTCGCGAGCTTCTGCATCCCAGCCAGTCACTGACGCCAGCATAACAAGCGTGAAAACTTGTTCTTTTTGGGCCTGGTCTCCAAATTTTAGTAATAAAGGCGTTAATTCAGCTACACCAAATGGCTGGATGTCATATCCCATTTGCAGCATAACCCTGGAGTGACTGAAGACCTGCGCCAGTATGGCAACGGGAAAATTTTTTTGCCTATTACTGGCAGGAATCTGATAGCATACAGAAGGATTCAGGGGAATTTGAGATGCCCAATCCGACTCTAGTACCATTTTGTTCATCAATTTCATAATTTCCGAACGTTCGTCGGTCTCTTCTAGGAGCGTATCCCAGTTTTGGATGGTCAGTACTTCATCTGAGAGCGGATGACGAAGAGTATCGATCGCGCTGAGACGAGTCTGCAACCGTTGAATGAAGTTCACTTCGCGCAAACGTGCCTGGTTCGCTTTAACCAGGACTTGGAAATCACCCCGACGGAATTTCTCGAGGGCTGCATTCCATAACGAATCTCGCTCCGGCACGTGCTGAATACAATAATGATTCCCCTCCGCCCAACATTGGACACAAATTAATTTTTCACATTCTACGGCCTCGCAGACATCCCCAATCAAGGCATCTGAACTTAACAGGCGGAAACAATATCCACATTTCAAGACATCTGCCCCCGGTTCAGATGTTTCCTGATGTAAACCAGAAAGACGGCCCTGGTCGATCAGGGTTTCAATGTCCTGTCTTCGTAGAAAATATAAACCGCCGACCTTGGAAGCGGGCAAATCCCCACTCCAGATACGGCGGTAAACCCAACGACGAGTCACACCCAGATAACGGGCAGCTTCATCAATTTTAAAAATGTCAGGATTAATTTTATCGTCTTTCATTTACTGCCCTTTGTTGGCGTGGACGATATGTACTTAAGAATTGTACGACAGTTTTATTTCTTTGTCAATCAGTGTCATTCCGTTACTTTCTTTACCAGGCTCCATGTATTAAGGCTTTGACTTCTTTCACCCATCCATCCTCATGAGCAACACATATACTCCACTGACAGACTAACTCTTCAAGTTTCTATTTCGACACAATCATCCACCGATCCCGATATATACTGACAACTGTCAGAGCAAAGCAACGGAAAAACCGAATGTGGTATCGGAGAAGTCATACTGGATAATAGGATGATTTCCAAGGACCGGTTGTTACTTTGTGTAATTTGGAAAAGCAAATACCGGCAAAGAACAAGAAACCGCGTTAAATTGAACCAAGTTTTATGCTTTTTTTATTATCAGTATATGGGGTTCAACACCCCCTGCCTTTAGGCAGGCCGTTTTCAACACCACAATGGTGATATTTTGCAAAACTTGCTTATCCCATAATAATCGCATGTTTGGTATGGCAGAGGACGCACATCATCTTGGTCATATATCAGCGCTTCCACTGTGCGCAATTGTCCAATTGATGGTTTCCACTACAAATAACCATTTTTGAAGCATTTTATGCTCAGCTTTTGTCTTTGAGTAATGTTCAAAATGAAAAATTGAGCCAGTGTAAGGGTCAAACCCCCACCCATCATCCAAAGTATGTTTCGATAACATTCATCGCCTGCGCATTCTGCACATGGAGTTGTTCATCCATGCAGTATTTAAGCGCCTGACGTCTACTTGGGATTGCGAACATATATTAAATAATGCCGGAATATTTGTTCTAGAAAAGAGGGGCTGATTGCAGATAGATTAGAAAATAGGGAAAGGGAATTGTTTCCGACATCGGAAAATTCTACAAATTGAATATGTGAAATTCAAATACCCATCCCCTAATACCTTTCGCTTAAATCCCAACCATGTAACGCTAGCGAGCTATATTGATGACACTCTGTAGAAAGGCAATGCCAGAATATCGTTGTGGGATGTAGAAAAGACTCCACTGCAAAAAGGATGCGATAAAACTCATCCAAATTGCACTCTCCTCAGTTAGCGAGAAATTTAATATAATACGGGCACTTCAGTAACGCCCGAGGAAACCATGTTCAAAAAGAATACGCGCCATTTGCAAATACCGCTCACCAGCAACATAGACGACCTACCGGAGAAGCTGCGCAAACGTCTGGAACATTCCTGGGCAGGCGTTTTCTACCGAGATGTTTACAGCAAAATTGATGAAGCACCTTTTGCGGTACTGTATGCGGATTGCGGATCACGGCCCAACGTGCCGGTCAACATGTTTGTGGCACTAGAATTTCTGAAAGCGGGCAATGGCTGGACGGACGAAGAACTATACGATAATTTTAGCTACGACATCCAGGTACGATATGCCTTGGGCTACCGTCAATTGGGCGAAGGAGACTTCGATCTGCGCACGTTGTATTATTTTCGCGAACGTCTCAGCGCTTATATGCAAGACCCAGGTGTAAACCTGCTGGATCAGGCATTCGAGAAAATTACCGATGCACAACTGAAGGCTTTTCAGGTCAAAACAGGCAAACAGCGCATGGATAGTGTCCAGGTCGCCAGCAACATTCGGCAAATGGGCCGGGTGCAATTGTTGGTCGAAGTGTTGCAACGGGTAGAGCGCGTACTCAGCGAACTTGATAAGGTTCATTATTCTGAAGCCTTTGCGCCATATCTGAAGGGACACTCCGGACATTACGTATATCGTATGAAAGGCGAAGAAGTTAGCCCGCATTTGGAGCGCATCGGCGAATTCATGCAACGACTGTTAGTTGAACTAAAGCCCGTCTACAGTAGCGAGGCTGTGTATGAGGTACTGGAGCGCGTTTTCAGCGAACATTTCAGTATCGAACAGACCAAAGTCAGCGCGAAACCAAACACAGAATTAACGTCTTCTTGTATGCAGTCGCCGGACGATCTGGAAGCGACTTACCGGGAGAAACGCGGAGTAGGTTATCAGGGTTATGTTGCCAATCTGACCGAAACTTGCGACCCTGAGAATAAACTGCAACTAATTACCAAGGTACAGGTTGCGCCGAACAATACCGACGATGATCAATTTCTGGCCGAAGCACTGCCGAACTTGAAGGAACGCACTGAAGTAGAAGAAATGAACACAGATGGCGGTTATGGCGGCAGCAAATCTGATCCGGTGTTGGCCCAACTAAATGTGGAACTCATTCAAAGCGCAATTCGCGGGCGTAACCCTGATCCGGAAAAACCCCATCTGGCTGATTTTGACATCCAGCTTGGCGAAGGCAGCAAACCAAGACAAGTTACCTGCCCTGGAGGGCAGAAAGTCTCGGTACGTCCCAGTTCTCAGCAAAAAAGTTATGTAGCCTGCTTTGAACTGCCACAATGCCATGAGTGTCCTTTGTTCAAGGAAGGCAAGTGTTTGGCCCAGCCAGGCAAACAAAGTGATAAACGCTTGCGATTGCGTTTCACCCTGGCTGATGCGCAGGCTTCGCAACGACGGCGGCGAAGCAAAGAAAGCAAGCGGAAATCGGGCAACTTGCGTGCTGCCGTGGAAGCTACAGTGCGCAGTGTAAAATTGCCCTTCCCGGAAGCACAATTGCCAGTACGAGGCCAATTCAGAGTAACTTGCATGCTGATCGGTTCCGCCACCATAGCCAACGTAAGGCGTATTCAACGCTACCTGCAAGCCAGGTTGCAAGAAGAAATGAAGCAAAATAAAGTCCAAGACTCGCAAGAGAGCGCCCCAGATACGCTTGCGCCTTCTTTTTTAGAGTCTGCGCAAACATTTATTACTCGGTTTTTAAGGTTCAGGCCGATTTTGAGCCCAATTTTAGCCGGTTAATATCGGCTTTTTGCAGAAGAGTCAGAAAAGAAAGTGTGGAACAAAAAGCGAGTTCATAGATTAAATTGTGGCCATGTCGTTGAAACCAATTCTGGATCTATAGACATCATCCTTTGCTTCATCTGTGATGAATAAAATTGCTGCCCCACTTCATCCGCAAATAGCTTGCCGCTGTAAGTTAATTCAACCATCTCAGGAGTTATGTTCACTAATCCGATTTTATCAAGTGCATCCCATATAGGTGCAAAAACATCAATGATATCTACACCATATAGACCAAAGAAAAAATTTCTTTCAATACCCATTTTTATTCCTAACATTACGGTCCTACGCATTCTTTCTGTAAGATCAAGAAATTCTGCTTTCCAAATGGGTAATTTATTAC